>PLST01000127.1:8087-8690 GCA_003164255.1 Acidobacteriaceae bacterium
TGCTGTTGTTGCTGCTGCTGAGCCTGGCGCTGTTGCTGTTGTTGTGGCACCTGTTGACGCGACTGTTGTTGAGGCGCTTCGCGCTGCTGCATTTGTGGCGGCGCCTGACGTTCCTGCTGTTGCGGAGCAATCTGACGCTGTTGCTGCGGAACCGTCTGTCGCTGTTGCTGTTGTTGTGGAGCCTGGCGCTCCTGCTGTTGCGGAGCGATCTGACGCTGTTGCTGCGGAGCGGCCTGATTGCGCACCGGCACTTGGGGAGGAACCTTGATGTTGCGATCGGCTGCGAGGGGCTGGCTGACGGCGACATTGGCCGGGCGTCCGTGGTTGGTATCGGCAAACTGCGCGCGATTTGTGCTGGCAGCTTGCTGATTCTGCTGCTGGGCCCTCATGGGTGCGGTGTGAGGCTCACGCAGCGCAGCCAACTCGGCGGGCCTGGCGCGCACCTGGATTCCACCCTGTCCGCCGTTGAAGCTGACGCGTGCGCCGCCGCCACCGCCACCAACAGAGCGGCTGTAGACGTTGCGCTCAACATTGCGGTTGATGTTGTTGACAGAGCTGTTGTAGTTGAAGTGGCCTCCGCCCCAGTAGCCGCCCTCGTAGCCG
>PLST01000490.1:0-12228 GCA_003164255.1 Acidobacteriaceae bacterium
ACCAGGTTGCGCACGCCCTCCACATCGGTCATGATGCGCGACACCAGTTGGCCCGTGCGGTTTTCGTCGTAGTAAGCCACCGAAAGCAGTCCCACGTGGCGCTGCACCTGACGGCGCATCTCGGCAATCAGTCGCTGCCCGGCCTTCGAGAGCAACTGCGTGAGCGAGAACGACGTGATCGCCTGAATCAACATCGCCCCAAACACGATCGCAATAATCCGAGGCAGCCATTCCGGGTGCGGATGCAGCGGCGAAAGCACCTTGTCCAGCAGCGGCTTTGAGAGAAAGGGCAATGCCAGGCCGGCCACGCGATTGACGACCATCAGGGCCATGCCTGCCAGCAGCAATCCGATGCGCGGCACAATCAGGGCGCGAACCTGCGGCCACACCTTCTTCAGAGCGGGCTTCTTCTTGGGTAAATCCGTCTGGCCTGCTCGCGCCCCGCGCCCCGTGCGCTCGGCGCGCATGCCCATCCCCATCCCGCCACGCATGGTTCCCAAGGGCTACACCTTTCCCGATCGCCGCGCGGCGATGAACGAGCGCACGCACAGAATCACGTAAAGCAGCATCAGCCCAGCCATCGTCAGCTTCGAGGCCAGCGCAATCTCATCCGGCGGCAAACCTGCGGAAGCAGCCTTCACGTGGCCCTGCACTGCCACGATCGCCGCCCCAAGAAAGCCCAGCAACCCGATCGTCACATTGACGTGCATGAAGAGCTTGCGCCGTCCCTCATTCGGGCTGATGGCCAAATACCCGAACACTCCCAGCGCCAGACCAAACCATGTGGGAATCAACGCCGTCGGATGCACGCTTCCCGTTCCCAGATAGCCAACCAGGCCAAGGGCAATCAAGAGTGCCGCAAAAACCAGAGTCACCTTTGCCACGTCAGACCTCCATCGATACGCATGGCAAGGATATCAGTTGACGTGCACACCAACCCCATCCGGCAAGCCTCCATTGAGTGGATGCCTGCCGCCACTTGCAGGATTGCATTTATTGCGGACCGAGGAATAGGTGCCCCATTCATCACGGTTCCATCGTGATGAGTGGGATCTATATCCAAATCCAATTCACCCACAACCTGGGTGCCCCAGGTCCCGATCTTGGGACCTGGGATGAAACCCCGTCACTTCCCTATCGTTGAATGCGCGCCGATCCACCCTTGGCAAACGCCTTCACCTGTTCCAGCGTCGCCATGGTCGTGTCGCCGGGATACGTGGTCAGCAGTGCCCCGTGCGCCCAGCCCAGCTTGACAGCTTCCTCGGGCGCTTCCCCGGCCAGCAGGCCATAGATGAAGCCCGCGGCAAAGCCGTCCCCGCCGCCCACGCGATCGTAAACATCCAGCTCCGCCGTCGGCGCGGAGTAGGTCTTCCCATCCACCCACGCCACCGCGCTCCAGCTATGCCGATTGGTCGACTGCACCTCGCGCAGCGTTGTCGCCACCACCTTCACCTTGGGCAGCTTCTTCGTCACCTGGTCGATCATCGCGAAGAACACCGTCGGATCCAGCTTCGACTTTGCATGCGCATCCGGCCCCGGAATCCCAAGACCCATCTGCAGGTCTTCCTCGTTGCCCACCAGCACGTCCACATTCTCGACAATCTTGGCGATCGTCTCCACCGCCTTCGCGTTCCCGCCCTGAATATTCCAAAGCTTCGCGCGGTAGTTCAGGTCAAACGAAGTCACGGCGCCCGCGGCCTTGGCTTCCTTCATCATCTCCGCGGCCAGCGCGGCGGTCGTCGGCGACAGTGCGGTAAATAACCCGCCGCAATGAACCCAGCGTACGCCCTGGGCAAAAATCGTCTTCCAGTCAAAGTCGCCGGGCTTCAGTTGCGCGCCCGCCTCGTTCGACCGGTTGTAGAAAACCACCGGAGGCCGCACGCCGTGTCCCTGGTCGCTATACACCGTGGCCATGTTCGGCCCAGTCACGCCATCGTGCTTGAAGTACTTGTAAATCGGCCTCACGCCCATGGCCTTCACGCGCTCGGCAATCAAATCGCCGACCGGATAATCCACCATCGCCGAACAAATTGCCGTCCGCAACTGGAAGCAGTCCGACAGGTTCGCGGCCACATTGAACTCGCCGCCGCTCACGTGAATCTTGCACTCCGTCGCTTTGCGAAACGGGATAATCCCCGTGTCGAGCCGATGGATCAGTGCACCCAACGACAGAAAATCCAACTCGCCATCTTTACGAATATTCAATCCATGACTCATCGCGCATATTCTCCTGGTCTACATGACAGTGTTTTTTAGGATCGGAAACTGCAACGATTATAAACTGGTCTGACCACTCCAGGAAAGCTCAACCCGCATTCCCCGCCGATTTCTTCACATCCGCCATCACCTGCTCCGGCGTCCACTCATTCCCCGGATAAAACTGCACCACCTTGCCGTCCGCGCCAATCAGCGTCGTCGAAAGCGTATGCGTTATCGTGTCATTGGCTCCATGCGTAATGCCCACGTCGAAGAACTTGGCCATCTCCAGCAACACCGGCTGAACCGGCACCGCAAAATCCCAATGCACAAATGCATTCTTCGCATCGCTGCCTATATACGTCGCCCCATAAGCCCGCAGCCGCTCCGGCGTATCGTGCTCCGGATCGAAGCTCACGCACAGCAGGTGCGTCTTGGCATAAAGCGCCGGGCTTGCCGCCAACTGGTTGTTGATCGTCGCAAAGTTGTGCGTCACCAGTGGACAGAAATTGGGAAGCGGGCATCTCGTATAGATAAACGTCAGCAGCAGCATCTTCCCCTTGAACTGCCCCAGGTGAATCGCCCGCCCGTCCTGGTTGCGCAGGCTGAAGTCGGGAACCTTATCGCCCGGCGCAGGCACGTGATAAAACACCGCGGGCTTATAGTCCGGCCGCGCCTGACCCACCACAACAATATGATCCAGCAACACCGTCTCTTCGGCGCTCTTCTGCACCAGAACGTCCGCGGTAATCACGTCGCCCGGATGCAGTTCGCTCACCACGCTCGGATCCTTGAGCTGGTAGGGCATAGTCATCGCCTCCATGAAGCCGGGAATCGCCTCATGATCCAGCACCACAATGCCGTGCGCCGCATCGGTTGAAACCACTTTGCCGCGCAGGTGGTACACGGTCACGTCGGCATTTGATTGTGTACTAGATTTCTGGCCCGAGTGGCACCCGGCCAAAACCAAGAATGCGAGGAATGAGGAAGAAATCAGTCGGCGAATCACACCCCCAGTTTACAACCGGCTGGCCGCCCCTACAGCATCAACCACTCGCCCTCATCTTCCAGCACTTCCTCCAGATCCTTGCCGCTGCACCCGGAGGGCGCCTGTGCGCCGGGACACTTCTTGTCCACGGCCTTCATCCGCGCTATAAATTGATCGTTCCTTTTAAGCACTTCGTCGTGGCACTCCTTCGCCACCGCCATCAGTTGCTCCCAGCTTCCTTCCAGAACAGTCCCCTTGCTGGTCGTCTTGTAATGCAACCCGCTGGCATCGATGATTCTATTCATATCTACTGAAGGATCGCTCGCTTGATGGTGCTTCCCCTTCACCGAGACGCTCAACTCCAAAAGCATAAGGGAACTCCCTTTCGCGTACTCTCCATCAGAACCCGCAACAGCCCTTCACAGACAGTGACACGCAACACGTTTCCTTGTGAGTTATCTCTTTTCGGCAACAAACGTGGTCTAACTCGCCACAACGACATCCAAGACCCGACTTACTGAGATAAGTCGCGTGATCTAACTCACATAACTCAGTATTGACGCACCTTCAAACCATCCATCCTGTTCTCGCTTATTCCCCTACCGGTGATAGCAGTCACTGACTGGTCTAACCACTGTAGACGACTTTTCTAACTGAGAAGGGCACCCATAATGGCAGCTACTTTCGCAGTAGACCATGCATCGGAAACCACNNATGGCCCGCGCATTGGCCGGTTGCGGCGCTCAAGTTGCCATCCTCGACCTCAACATCGAGCCTGCCAAGGCGCTCATCCACTCGCTCGGCCCCCATGGCAAGCAGATCGCGCTCCACCAGTGCGACGTACTCAACCGCGACAGCGTTGCCAAGGCTGCCCAGGACGTGATCGGCCAATTCGGCAAGATCGACTGCCTCATCAACGGCGCGGGAGGCAACAAGGCCGCTGCCACCACCGGCCCCGACCTCAAGTTCTTCGACCTGCCCGCCGACGCTCTCCGCTGGGTCTTCGATCTCAACATTCTCGGCACCATGCTGCCCTGCCAGGCCTTCGGCAAAGTCATGGCCGAGCAAGGCCACGGAATCATCCTGAATATCTCCTCGATGAACTCCTTCCGTCCCCTCACCCGCATTCCCGCCTACTCCGGCGCCAAGGCCGCTGTAAGCAACTTCACTCAATGGCTCGCCGTCCACATGGCCCAGGAATATTCGCCGAAGATCCGCGTCAACGCCGTTGCGCCCGGCTTCTTCCTCACCAACCAGAATCGTTTCCTGCTCACCGACAAGGAAACCGGCGAACTCACCAAGCGCGGCAACCAGATCATCGCCCACACTCCCATGGCCCGCTTCGGCGAACCCAAAGACCTCTTCGGCGCCGTCCTCTGGCTGCTCTCCCCTGCTTCAGAGTTCGTCACCGGAACGGTCATTCCTATCGATGGAGGCTTCTCCGCATACAGCGGTGTCTAAACTAAACCAGCCATAAAAACACCACGGCCGGAGGAGTCCAACTCCTCCGGCCGTATTTTGTGCCTGCTTTCAGGCGGTTTGCCGACCAACCGCGTCAGCGTTCCTTTTACTTCGCTCCGTTCACCACTCGCCGATGAGGACGAAGGGCGCCCAGTAGTACGGGAGGGTGTAGTCGGGCTGGGTGGGCGAAGTCTGGGCCGGCTGATCTTCGACGATGGGGCCGCGGGCCATACCTGGGGACGTCGAGGTGACTTTGCCCTGGAGCAGATCGAGCTGCGCATGTCGCAGTGCCTCGCCCTTGGGCGCGCCTGCACTGAGATATGAGTAAAAGTCGGCCATCAGCTGGCTGGTGCTCTGGTCTGCGATTCCCCAGAGCGTGGCAACCGTTGAGCGCGCGCCATTGTCGTCGGCAATGTAGGCGAGGCTTTCCACTTCGCTCCCGTTGCGCACGGGACCGAGACCGGTGTCGCAAGCCGAAAAGGTGGCGAGCCAAACGCCCTTGAGCGGGTAGAGAGACTTGTCACTGAGCTTGCCGTAGTCGAGGCGGCCAGTTTGCGTGAGGAGGTAGGTATTGCTGGCCATGTCATTGAGGACAAAATGGCTGGCGATATGCACGATGCGGCGGCGATCGTGGGTTTGTTCGAGCGCGTGCAGCTGCGATTGAAAATTCTGCGGAGAGAAGACGGCGGTGCCGGGATGCGCTCCGTCGTCAAGCAGGATGGTGGCGGGAATGGTTCCGGCAGCACCGTTCGGGCCGGTAGCGAAAGAGTTAAAGATCTCGACGCTGACATTGTCGAGTTGGGACAGCTTGTCGGCCCGCTGGCGGTTGGTGTCGCCGGCGGCAAGCGCGAGGAAGTCGTCGCTCTCTTCTTTGCTCCATCCGCTGCTGGGCGTTTCGAGAGCCTGGCCGAACTTCTGGATCAGAAATTCGTGCCCGTCCCAGAGGGCGCCCATGGGGATGTAGCGGAGCTGATCGCGAAGCGACCAGAGAAGCGTGAGGCGCGAGCTGGCAGCGGACAGCGCGCCGAGAATGCGGGGCGGAAGAAGTATGTTGTAAAGGACCAGACCTTTGCGTTGGATTTCTTCGAGCGAGATGTTGCGGTTGCGAATCGCACTGCGGAATCCGTTGATGAGCGGACGCAACTCGGTGCGCGTGTAGAACGTGCCGTCGGGGTGGCGAGCGGTGTCGAGGATGGTGGGCTGCGAGTTCTGGAAGATGGCGGTCTGCACGCGGTCGTCGCAGACGAGCACGGTGAGGTAGACAGCGTGCTCGCCGAGGGTTTTCTGGAAGGCGGCGAAGCCGTCAAGGGCAAGGATGGGCGCGTTGATGGGCTGCACGCCGTCAGGGGCTGCGCTTTGCTTGCCTTCGAAGGCGGTGACGTTCTGGTGATCGGTGAAGTTCATGAGGGCGCGAAGAGCCTGCGACTGTTCGTCGGAGAGTGTGCCGTCAGGGAAGCTAAGAACGCAGGGCCAGTCCTCGTCGCCACTGAGGAGTTTGCGTACCGGCATGCCGGGTTGAACTAGGCCTTGGCTGACGAGCACGCCGGTGATGACGCTGGCCTGCAGTTCGGTGGGCGTGCGCTCCTGCACGCATTTCTGGTCGCCGGGTTCGCACTCGCATCGGCCTGCCGGGCAGGTGTTCTGCTGCAGGACAACGGACTGGAAGGTGGTCAGGGGCACAGCGGCAACGCCAGATTGCACCGCGGCGTTGGTAGGGCGGTTGCGCTCGAGCACGACGACTTCGTCTTTTTCGCCGACCGTGACGTAGGCTGTGTTGCCGTCGGGGGAGAAGACGATATCACCCGCGGCCGGCAGCGGGATGCGCTGCACGACCTCAAGGGTGTGCGGGTCGATGCGCTTGATTTCTATGCCTCCCCCGATGAACACCTCGCCCTGCGGCGAGATGGAGATGCGTCCGTTGAACTCGACCAGAGAGAAGCCGAAGGTTTTAAGCGGCTGCAGGGTGAGGCGCGGGTCGTCAGAGACGCGGAGCGCGTTGATGACCTTGCTGGGGACGAAGGGGCAGCCGTCGTGGGGATAGTCAGGGCGCGAGCAGGTATCGGCGCCGTTGGTCCAGACCTGGGAACCGTCGGGCGAGAGGGCTACCTGGTCACCGACATTGGGCACGGACGCCTGAAGCTGGATGGCGCGCGCGCCAGGGAGATCGAATTCGACGAGCGCGTCGTGTGCGAACTTGTAGCCTGCGGCGCCTTCGACCTGCGGGCCGCCGCCCTGATAGTTAACGAACATGTGTTGGCCGTCGGGAGAAATTTGAATGCCGACGGGAAGGCCACCGGGATTGTCGAGACTGACGCGCGAGGGCAGCGGATCTCCGCCGGGGAGATCAACGGTGTCGATTTCGTGGCAGACGCGCGTGAGGTAAAGGTGCCGATCATCAGGCGTGAGCGCGAGAGCGTCAGTGCGGCCTATAACGGGAATGCGGCGGAGGATGGCGAGGCTGGCGGTATCGATTACGACGATGTTCTCAGTGATTTCGTTTTGGACGAAGCAGGCCGCAGAGTTGTTGTCGGCGTCAACGATGGCGTAGAGGCGACGGCCGTCGTGACTGATGAGCAGGCCGTGCGGCGCGTGCCCGACGGGAAGGGGCTGGACCGAGTTGGAGGCCGTGTCGATGACGGAGAGGGTGTCGGCACCGTAATTGGCGACGAAGAGGCGGGCGCCATCGCGGGTGATGGCGGCGGATTGCGGAGTGAGGCCGACCACAATGGTGCGCTGGGGAGTAAAGTCCTGCGCTGGTGCGAAGAGTGAAAAGTGGAGCGCCGATGCAAGGAGGAGAGAGCCGAAGAGACGCAGGCGCGGCATGATCGCAGCTCCTTGGGTTGGATCGAGGCCAGCTGGCTCAGAAAGAGAAGGTTATGCGGGCAACGTCACAGTTCCTTATACCACAGGTGAATCCTGGACGGAGTGGGCGGCATTGCTCTCTTGCTCCCCGTCTTTCTGACCACTGATCACAGACCGCTGCCCCTGATACGACCAATTCTCTTCCGCTTTGCGCTAGGATTGGTTTAGCTGATGTTCTTTGTTGTCTGAAGTCGAATCCGATTGCAGTTCTAACCATTGGTGGCAGATCATTCTGGCGCTAATGGCAGGATTCGGCTAGAACAAATGGCAGCATTGGCTAGAACCTGCACCCCTGATCCCTATTCACTGTCTCACTGGCAACTCTCGTTCCCGGCCTTCTCAAACGCCAGAAACGTAATGCTGGCCGGAGCAAGATTCACTTCTCCCGCCTTCGTCGCCTTCCCTTTGATCCGCGGCAGAGCGTCTCCGGAACCCAGCTTCAGTTCGGTCCCATTCAGCTCAACGGTCTGGCTCATCAGGTCATTCGAGGTCAGCGTATAACGCTCCGCGCCCGTTGGAATCGAAAGTGTCTGCGCCGTATTCTTGTCCGCATTGATCGCCAGCAGCGTCACGCCGCCCGGCGTGCCGCGCATGCACTGCGCATACAGGTGCAAACTCATCGCAGGCGACGCCCCCGCATCCAGAACGGTCGTGCCCATTAACCGGCGCCACAACAGGGCTGCCCAGTAGTTCGGCCGCGGCTCGAAGGTCTTCTCGTCCAGCAAGCCGTAATCGCTTGAGGCGAGCGTGTTGTGCATATGCACCTGCACGCCCAGCTTGGCCAGGCTGCCCAACTGGTTCAGATAGCGAAAGCTGTCAAGAAACGTCGACGCCCAGCGGTCGCCGCCGCACGCCGTCTGCGCTGTCTCGGTCAGCCAGATTGCCTTGCCCGGCAACCCCTTATCGCGGATCGCAGCATAATAGGCCTCGATCGCGCCTGTGCGCGCCAGCCACTCATCGGTCAGGGCCGATTCAACCGTTGCCCCGCCCATGCCGCGCCCGCACCGGCTTGAAGCCCCTCCGTAAAAGTGGTACGAGAACGCGTCGAACGCCGGGCCCGTCGCCGCAAGAATGTCTTCGCTCTTTACCAGTTGCATCGACCTGGCCATCGAGGGTGGAATCAACGAACCGCCCTCGCCAACGCCGCCGGGCCCAAGAATAATCATGTCCGGCAGCTCAGACCGCGCAAACCGCTTGAACACGGCATAGTCCTTCGCGAACGCTGCGGCGTCATATCCCTTGGGCGCTCCGCCCATCTGGGCAAACGTTGGCTCGTTCATAAACTCGGCCGCCGCAAAGCTGCCCCCGATCGACTTCGTGTAGGCTGCAAACTTAATCGCCTGGTCCGGCGTCCAAACACCCGCCGCATCCCGCGTTCCAGCGCTGGTGGCAAGCGATGTCACGATCTTCGCGTCCACTGCCCGAGAAAAATCAACCACCCCCTTCCACTGCGCCTGCGTCAGCACGCTGTTGAAGCCTGCGGGCGGAGTTGCAGGAGCCGGCCCATCTGTATCCTGAAAGTAGGTCGAATTCATCCACGTCCCGCTCACGCGCACGTATGCCGGTCCCAGGGCAGCAGCCAGTTTGCGCAGCCGCGGATTGCTCAGGTCGATCGGATTCCGGTACTCGTAGAGCGACGGATTCATCCCGCCCGGCGCAGTAATGGATGGAGCTTTGCCTTTGTCTTCTGCGCTCATCTTGTCAATCAAAGCAAACGGCTTCCAGAACCGTCCGCCCGTCACTTCAACAGTTTCGATGTTGTACGACTGGAAACGCTCGTCGATTGTTCCCACACGCGCCATCGTCGCCGGCGCGATCTTGCTCGCCTTTGCTGCTGACTCATCCTTGGGCCCGCCAAAGCACGCCGCCGCTCCCGCCAGCAATGCCGCTCCGCACATCAAACTTCCCATCAACCTGCTTCCGATCATGTTTGCCTCTAGTTCCTGCTTGACTCTCTGCCGTTGAAACCGACCCCCAATTATAGGAGCCCTCGACCAGCGCGGGCCCGTCTCCACAACCCGCTTTGGCGCGGGCCGCGCTGGTGGCGTATAACGCTGGAATGGGGGCAAGCAGGCAAGCTGATGCGGCTGTGGAAGTTAACGCCTGGCTCGCAGCCGGCGGCACTGTCGTCGCCGCCAGCGAACGCGCCGCCCGCGGGCTTCAAAACAGATTCAATCGCGAACGCCGCGCTCAAGGCCTTTCCGCCTGGCCTGCTCCCGCGATCCACGACTTCCAGACCTTCCTCCGCACCGCCTGGCAAGACCACGCGCCCACCACTGAATCCCGGCTCATCCTCGATGCCTTGCAGGAGCAGTCGCTCTGGGCCAGCCTCATCGGCTCGGCTGAAAGCGTGGCGACTCTTCTCGAAGGCCCGCGCAATCGGATGGCCGCGCTCGCTATGGAAGCCCACAACCTTCTGTGCGCCTACGCGCCCAACCACCTCCGGCGCTCTGCGCGTGCCGGATGGGACCACGACGCCGCCAGCTTCAGCGCCTGGCTCGCCGCATTCGACCAGGCCTGCCGCTCCTCAAACCTCGTCAGCCCCGCCCGTCTTCCGCTCGAACTGATTCCTCTGCTTGAAAATTCCGGATCGCAGCGCCAGCCACTGCTCCTCATCGGCTTTGACCGTATTCTCCCCACGCAGCGCCGCCTCTTTGACGCCTGGGGGACATGGCGGCAGAGCTCGCAGGAGGGCTCGCAAGCGGCCCCCGCTCCTGATCGCCGCTTCTATTCCGCTCCGGACAGCCAATCCGAGCTCGCTGCCTGCGCTCTCTGGGCCAAAGAGCTTCTCGCCGCCGACCCCTACACAAACCTCCTCGTCATCACCGAGGACCTGGCTACCCGCCGCGGTGAAATTGAGCGCGCCTTCCTCAACGTTGGCGACCCTCAAGCCAACAACCCGCTCTTTGAGTTCTCTCTCGGCATTCCCCTCAGCCAGGTTGGGCTCGCGCGCGGCGCATCCCTCGTCCTGCGCTGGCTTTCAGCACCCATCAGCGAAAACGAGCTCGACTGGCTGCTGTCGGCTGGACAGATCGCGGCCGATCAAGACGAGTCCATCGCCCTTCAGACGTACGTCCGCACCCTGCGCCGCCGCGCGCTCGAGCGCACCCTCTGGTCTCTCGATGCATTTCTCGCGCAGCCCACGCGCACGCAACTGCCGCCCGCCTTCGTCACTCGCATCACCCAGGCCCAACGTCGACTGAGAGAGAACGACCAGCGCGCCAAACCTCCACTCGAGTGTGCCGAGCTCGTCCCGCAGCTCCTTGAGATCATCGGCTGGCCCGGCTTTCGTCCCCTCGCGAGCGCGGAGTTCCAGGCCAGCCGCCGCTGGCAGCAAGCCGTCGACTCCTGCGCTTCCCTCGGCTTCGATGGCCGCCGCCTGCGCTGGCGAGAGTTCCTCTCGGTTCTCGCCCAGGCCCTGGATCAGACTCTCTTCGCGCCCGAGTCCCGCGACGCTCCTATCCAGATCGCTGGCCCGGCTCAATCCGCAGGCATCACCGCAGACGCAATCTGGTTCCTCGGCGCTTCTGAGAGCGCGTGGCCCACTTCCGGCTCCGTGCACCCACTGCTCCCGCTCGAGGTTCAGCGCGATGCTGGGATGCCGCACGCCTCCGCGCAGCTCGACTGGGAACTCTCCCGCACGATCACGGGCCGCCTGCTCGCCTCGGCGCCTCGTGTCTGCTTCAGCTACGCGCGCCAAAGCGAAAACGCCGAGGCGCGCCCCTCGCGACTGATTGAGCAGCTTGCAGCCAAGCCTCAACCCCTGCCCGAAGAACTCAAGCCGCCCGCCGCGCCGGAACCGCTCACTGAAACATTCGAAGATGCAAGCAGCGTCCCGTTCCCGCCCGGCAAAGTCGAGGGCGGCTCCGCCGTTCTCACCCATCAGTCCCAGTGCCCCTTCAAGGCCTTCGCCACTGCCCGCCTCGGCGCATCCGATTGGGAGCCCGCTGAGCCCTGCCTCACCGCATCCCAGCGCGGCCAACTCCTCCACGCCGTCCTTCGCTCCGTCTGGTCTGGTCCGCCTCACGGACTCCACTCGCTCGCTGAACTCAAAGCCCTCACCGATCTCCCCGCATTTGTGGCTGCCCACGTCCAACCCGTTCTCGACGAAAAAATCTCCGGGTCGGTCCGCGAGCGTATGCCGCGACGCTACCTTCAGCTTGAAGCCCAGCGCCTCACCCATCTCGTCCGAGAGTGGCTAGCGTATGAAGCCACCCGCGCCGACTTTGAAGTAATCGAGACGGAGGCACAGCGCACAATCTCCCTCGCCTCACTCAGCTTCGATGTCCGGCTCGACCGCACCGACCGGCTCAACGACGATTCCCTTCTTGTCATTGACTACAAGTCGGGCCTTGTCTCGCCCAATTCCTGGGCGCTGCCTCGGCCTGACGATGTCCAGCTCCCGCTCTACGCCACCTGCGCACGCGCTCCGGGTGAAGTGCTCGCCGGGCTCGTCTTCGCCAAAGTCCGCACTGGTAAAGATCAGGGCTTCGCCGGATTCGTGGGCGACGCCCGCGCCACGCTCGTGCCCGGCCTCGGCGCGAGCGCCGCGCTCGTCAAGAATCCGCTCTCCGCCGAGCAGCTCGACGGCTGGAAAGACAAGATTGAGGAATTAGCAGACGACTTCCTCGCCGGCCGCGCAGAAGTGGATCCGCGCGACTACCCCAAAACCTGCGAGTCCTGCGGCCTGCAAACAATTTGCAGGATTACGGAAAATCGCG
>PLST01000490.1:12261-18764 GCA_003164255.1 Acidobacteriaceae bacterium
GCCCAGGTCCAAGACCCAGCACAGATCGTCGCCATCACTTTCACCAAGGCCGCCGCTGCCGAGATGCGTCACCGGATCCTCGAGAAGCTGCAAAACGCCGCAGACGAGATCGCCTCATCCTCCGTTCCCGCGCCCGACACCGACGCTTACTCCATGGAATCGCTGGCCCGGCGCGCCCTGCTCCACTCCCAGGTCCTTAACTGGAACCTCCTCGATCAGCCCGCGCAGCTCCGCATCTCGACGATCGACTCGTTCTGCCGCGAAATCGCCCTCCAGCAGCCGCTGCTCTCCGGCCTCGGCGACGGCATCGGCATCTACGAACAGCCCGAGGACCTCTACCGCCGCGCCGCTCGCCAGACCCTTCAGCAAATCGACGGCAACGACCCAGCTCTCGCCGCCGCCATTGAACGACTTCTCCTGTGGCGTGACAACAACTGGCAGGAGCTCGAAACCCAGCTCGTGGAAATGCTCCGGAACCGCGACCGCTGGATGCAGGGCTTCGTTCTCGACCGAGAGCAGGACTGGGGCCATCTCCGCCAGTCCCTCGAACAGTCCTTTCATCGAGCCATCGCGAAATCCCTCTCCGCACTGGGCCAACTCTTCGACCAGGTCCCNNCGACCCCGCATCCCACGATTTAGGCGCCCTGGAAGAAGCACACCAGGCTTATCTCTGCCTGGCCGAACTCCTCCTCACTCTCAGCGGTACCTTCCGAAAGCAGGTGACGAAGGCCAATGGATTCCCGTCGGATCGCAAGCAGGAGAAGGCGCAGATTCTCGATCTCATCGCGCGTCTCTCCGACGTTCCCGGCCTCGAATCAGCTCTTTCGGCCGTCCGCTCTCTCCCGCCGACCCGCTACTCCGAGGACGACTGGCAAATTGTTCGCGCCAGCTTCACCCTGCTTCGCCGCGCCGCAGCCGAACTTCACGTCGTGTTTGCGGAAACCGGCGCAGTCGACTACACCCAGGTCGCGCAGACCGCACTCGGCGTCCTCCAGTCCCCAGATGGACTGCCCACGGACGCCGCTCTCACTGTTGGCGACGGCATCCACCACCTGCTCGTTGACGAATTTCAAGACACCAGCCGCCGCCAGCACGCGTTGCTGCGTTCCCTTATTGCTGCCTGGCCCCAGCCCGAAGGCCGCAGCTGTTTCGTCGTAGGCGACCCTATGCAGTCCATCTACTTCTTCCGTGACGCCGACGCCGAGCTCTTCCCGCGCGTCAAATCCCTTGGCCTGGAGATCCCCGGCGCGGAACCCCTCCTCTTCGACTCCGTAGCCCTCACCTCAAACTTCCGCACCTCAGCGCCATTGGTCGAAACCCTCAACCATAACTTCAAGGAAATCTTCGCGGTCGATGACGGCAGCGGCATCGGGTTCATCCCCGCCAACCCTGCACGGCTCCAGCCCGCAGCCGCCCCGCAACCCTTCAAGCTTCATCTCAAATTTCAGCCGCAAAGCAAACGTTTCACAGCAGATGATCTCGACGAGATCGAGGAGCGCGACGACCTCAAATCCGCGCAGATCGACGAGATCGTGGAACTCATCCGCAGCCATTCCGAACAAATCAAACAGGCCAAAAAGGCCGGATCCAAGTACCGCGTCGCCGTTCTCGGCCGCACCCGCAATGCCCTGGCTCCCATCGCTCTGGCGCTCCGCAAGGCCGACATCCCCTTCCGCGCCGTCGATCTTGAAGAGCTTTCCTCGCGCCCTGAAGTTCTCGATGCGCTCGCCCTCGCCCGCGCGGTGCTCAATCCCCTCGACCGCGTCGCCTGGCTCGGCGTTCTGCGCGCTCCTTGGTGCGGACTCTCGCTCGCCGACCTGCATACGCTCACCTCCGCAGACTCACCTGAGCTCCTGGCGCGTCCGGTTCCCTCGCTCCTCGCCGAACGCGTTTCGCTCCTCAGCCACGATGGTCAACTCGCCGCCACTCGCTTGCTTGAGGCCATGGAACTTGTGCCCGCAATCCGCTTTTCGCAGCCCGCTCGCTCGCTCGGCACCTGGCTTGAACAGCTCTGGCTCGCTCTCGCGGGCGACGCCTGCGCCGACTCCACAGCCCGCGTCAACCTCAATCTCTTGTGGCAGTCGCTCGACAGCCTGCCCAACGGCGAGCAGGATCTGCTCGGGCCCGCACTTGGGGAAACGCTCGCCAAACTCACCGCGCAACCCGATCCGGAGGCCGACGCAAACGCTGGCGTCCAGCTCATGACTATCCACAAGTCGAAGGGCCTTGAATTTGAGGTGGTCATTGTCCCCGAGCTGCAGGCGCGCACCCGCCAGGGCAGTTTCAAAATGCTCTCGTGGCTCGAGCGCGGCCTGCTGCCTGACGAAATCGAGAATGCCCCGGACGGCTCCGAGCAGATCACGGAGTTCCTCGTCGCGCCCCTCCAGTCCAAGGGCGCCGAACGCAGCACCGCGCGCGCCTGGGTCGATCGCGTCTATCGCGACCGCGAGTCGCAGGAGACGCGCCGCATCCTCTACGTCGCCGCCACCCGCGCCCGTGAGGAGCTCCACATCTTCACCCGCCCTGCCTGCAGGCGGGACAAGAACGGCGACTGGACCCTCGCCGAACCGGTGGCCAGCCTGCTCAAGACGGCATGGCCCGCCCTCGAACCGGAGATCCGCGAGCAATTCGAACAATGGAAAGAAAGCCAAGCCCAGCAAGCCTCCGGCCAAGAGCCCGAAGCCGAGTCAGCAACCATAGAATCGCTGGCCGCCTCCGCCGATCTCTTCGTCATGCCGGCGCCAATCCCGCCAACCCAGCTCCGCCGTCTTCCGCCTGGCTACCGAACCCAGCCGGGGGCCTCATCCATTCGCCGTCCTTCTGGCGAATGGGTGGGATACGAAGAACTCTCCGTCAATGCAGCTTCTGACCTGTATCAGCGCCACGAAGGCGGNNGCCACCAGCGACTGGCCCGCCGCTCGCGCCGCGCTCCAGCAGTTCCAGCCCCGCATCGCCGCCCAAATCCGCGCCTCCGGCATCGAGCCTCAAAAGGCGATGAGCCTCGCCGCGGAAGCACTCCGTCTCGCTCTCGCCGGCTCCACCGAGCCCAACGGCCAATGGATCCTCTCGCCCCACACTGACGATGCGACGGAAGCCCGCTGGGTCGGCGTTCTCTCCGGCTCGCTGCGCACTGTGCAGGTCGACCGCATCTTTCGCGCCGGACCCACTCCTCTCTCTGAGGGCTCCACGGTCTGGTGGATCGTCGACTACAAAACCGCCCACGCCGACGAGCCCGACCCAGCAGCCGCAATGCCTCGCCTCCGCGCGATCTTCGCGCCCCAGCTTGAGGCCTACGCCCAGGTCCTGCGCAAGCTCCACGGCGCAGAGGCACAACTCCGCACCGCCCTCTATTACCCGCGGTTGAAACTCCTCGATTGGTGGGAACTGTAGTATGTTGCCTGGTGGGAACCGTAGCGCGGGTCTCCAGACCCACGCACCTCATCCTGTCTGCGACTGCTCTTCGTTCACGCGTCCGAAGGCTCAACGACGGGCAAAGACGAAAGCTGGTTGAATGACGATCCAAGGGCTTCTGCTTTCGGAGACGTGATTCCGTGCAGCACAGCGATCCGCTTTAACTCCTCGACGCCCAGTCTAAGCCACCGTTTCTCATGGATCCGGCTCAGGACGAAGGCCAGAATGATGTCATCCCTTCCGCGCTCCGCACGTTCAAGAAGTTCCGTTTCACGGGCCACAGCCAGAAGGCGATTTTCAATTTCCTCCTCCTCTCGCGGGATCAATTCAACACGATTATGTCCGCTCCACTCTCTTCCGTCGTAGCGGAAGCAAAGCCCTCCAGCGTCGAACGACTGAGGGCGAGCAGCCGTTACCGTGGACAACCGTTCGATGCGCTCTGCATAGCGATCCATTGAGGCAGGCCTCGATATGATTGCGCGATCACCGACCTTGACCTTGACTCCATGCAATTCCAATGGACCCTCTTCAGTAGTCAGCCACTCCTGCATATGCCTCCAAAGCACGAAGGCTCGGTATCAGGAAAGTTGAACCATGCTGTTCGACAAGTGCGAGATTTTTGAAATCGGCAAGGTTTCGGCTGATGGTTTCTCGGGAAACGCCAATGTATTCGCCGATTTCTCCATGTGTGAGCGAGCAGTGGATTCGCGAGCCCTGCTCGGTCCGCTGACCCTCGGCGCTCCATTGCAGCAAGAGCATTGCCAGCTTCGTCGAAGCGGTAAACGTGAGCCCAAGAATCCGGAGTTGTGCGCATCCCCGCTTGTACTCCATACCCAACAAGCATGCGGAATTCTGGCAGGCGACCGGGTAGCGCAGCAGAAAGTCGAGAAAAGTGGACCGGGGGAGAGCAGTGAGCTTGCAAGGGTACTGGGCGACGGCGGTTATGACGTGAGAACAACCAGAGATCGAGGCCGCGAGCCCAAGGATTTCTCCAGGTCCGGCAAATCCAAGCGTCATCCGCTTGCCCTCGCTGGAGTTCATGGTGAGTTTCACCCGTCCCTCCAACAAGAAATGGACGCTAAGTGCTTCCTGTTCCTCGGTGAAGATCACCGTGTCCGCGTCGCATGAAAACGGTGCGGCAAGCGACTCAAACTCGCCCATCGCCTTCGGCGGAAGGCATTTGTAGAACTCCCCGGCTCGCCACTCTGCCCCGGCGTGATTCCATCGCAGTCCCTGACTCGAGAGTGAGTGAATCGGGGTCAGGCTGCCCTTGAAAACGGACGCCGCTTCTTCGTGAGAGAGATCCCCCTTGGAACAGCCGGTGTGCCTCTCTAGATGACTCCTGCCGCCAGGATTTTCCATGACCGCCTTCTTCTTCAATCTTTTGAGTTCCGTGCTGTGATTTCTCACGATGCGGTACCGTACAGGATCGCCGGCAGCGCCCGCACTCTCGTGTAGCCTTTGAGCAGCTCGCCCATTCCTGTCAACAGGTCGGTTGAGCCGAGGGCGAAGGTCGCATCCGCAAAGGAGTCGTGATGGCCCGACGAACCGGCGATGCAAACAACAGGCACATGGGAACCCGTGGCCCGTATCAGGTAGGTGAGCCTCTCTCTGGATTCCTCTGGAATGGAGTTACCCAGCAGCACCAGATCGAAATCACCGGCCTTGAAATGTTTGATTGCTTCTTTGATTGAGGCTGCCGGTATGAAAAAGTATCCTGCCGATTTCCAGACAGAGGCTTCAGTTCCTGGAAAAAACTGGTCGACACAAACAGCTAGTACAACAATAGTAGACATACGATCCCCCACACTTCGCAATCATGGCCAAATTGCTCTCAGGTACTCGATGTATCAGATTTAATTGTTCTTAGCGGCGATAAGAGGGCACCAGAACAGATGCTCTGATGCTGCTTGAACCACCATGTGAACTGCGATCTTTGAACGGGGGGGAAGACTGACTGTGCTCCAAGCGGGACGAAATACGAATATATGGGCCCTTGTCCCGCCTGGAATCTCGCCAATCAAAATGGAAGAAGCAATTGAACAAGTAGTTATGTGAGCAATATAGACCAGCTAAGAAACATTCTCGCCACTTTCGAACTAGGCCGTCCATCGTTTGGGGCATTTATGTGACATAAATCTTTACTCAAGAGAAATACCAATCCAAACTGCCCAGGCAAGGGCGAAACAGAAGCGTATGATCGGTTCGCATCGGAATACACAATCCAACCTGCTTTCACAAAAAGGCTATGGTTTAGGTTCTTTTGCGCGTTCTGGTGTTGGCCTTCGGGCCGCCCTTGGCAAAGGAGCATGCCCATGCAATCAACTTCACCTCCGCAGAAAACCTATAAGAACAGGCTTTTGGCCTCGCTACCGGCAGACTTGATCCTGCAGATTGCCCCGCATCTTGTGCCTGTCAATTTGCCAAAGGATCAAACTCTGCACCATCCAGGCCGAGTCGTCGATCGAGTGTACTTCCTTGAGGAGGGCATCTGCTCGATGGTCGTCACTTTGGCGTCAGGAGGCACTGTTGAGGCGGGCAGAATCGGCAGAGAGGGGTTTGTCGGCATGTCTGCCATCCTCGGAGCCGGCCACTCCCCTTACCGCTTTTTCATGGCGTTTCCTGGACACGGCTACGCCATAAAAACCAAAACACTGCTAATGCAGACTGAAACCTCTTCGAAGTTGCGTAACTGCCTTTTGCGCAGCGTACAGTCGCTGCTGGTTCAGACCGCGCAAACCGCCGCATGCAATCGCATGCACGAGCTTCCCGAGCGCCTGGCTCGCTGGCTGCTGATGTGCGACGACAGAGCTCAGACAGATCGTGCTCCCATCACCCAGGAACTGCTTGCCATGATGCTGGGCACGCGCCCCAGTTCCATCAGCGTCGCCGCCAGTGCTTTGCGGAAAGGCGGACTCATCGCCTACAGTCGCGGCCTGATGAGGATTCGGAATCGTCCCGGACTGGTCGAGGCTGCGTGCGAGTGCTATCAGTTTGTCAACAATGAATATCTTCGCCTCGGACTTCTATAGGTGTAATCAGAGACGGAGCGTCGCCCGCCCACGGGGCCACCAAACAGAAAAAGCGGCAGC
>PLST01000436.1:0-4071 GCA_003164255.1 Acidobacteriaceae bacterium
AGCGGCTCTGTCCACACAGCGCTTCCAACGGGGGGTGCAAATCCAGCCGAGCGGCTGTCCACAACCACATCTCCCTCGCCGTTGCGGCGCATGAAATCGCTCCAGCTCAGGATGTAGAGCGTGGCCGGCCAGCGATGCGTGTGGAGTGGAACGGTCTCGCCCGGTGCGACAGTGGTGTCGAGCACGCGAACTCTTTCGTTTTCGAACAAGAGAACGTGATGCTTTGGCGCAGCGACCAAAGCATCAAGCTCCTCTGCATATTCCTGTTCGTTTACGTATTTGTGTTGATTTGACCCGAGCTGCATTCAGCCTCCGTGCCAGGGCTGCAAGCGCCATCACCGCTCGGCAGGCGCCTACTTGATACCGATCACCATCGAATCCGGCCCAATCAGATGTTCGACGCGCGTCTCCTTGAAGCCCGCTTCCTTCATCCAGCCGATGCAGTCCGCTCCCGTGTAATCGAATCCGCCTGGCGTTTCAATCAGCATGTTCAGGCTCATCAGCAGGCCAAAAGCGTTCTTTGAGCGGTCGTCGTCGATGATCGCTTCGTACACCAGCAACGCCCCGCCCTTGGGCAACGCTGTATAGGCCTTGGCGATCAGCATCCGCTTCTCTTCGAGATTCCAGTCATGCAGGATGTGGCCCATCATGATCACGTCAGCCGAGGGAATCGCATCGGTGAAGAAGCTGCCGGGCTGAAACTTGACCCGCGACGACAATCCATGATGCTCGACGTACTCCTCGAAGATCGGACCGACTTCCGCAAGATCGAGCCCCGTGCCCGCAAGATGCGTATTCTTCAACGTCACCTGGACCAGCAGGTCGCCTTGCGCAGGGCCGAGATCGGTGACGGTCTTGTACTGCGCCCACGGAAACTTGGCGGCGATGGCCATGTTGGCGCCCCGGCTGATACCGGTCATGGCGCCCAGAAAGTTCTTCAGCCTGGCCGGATCGGCGTACAGTGCGGCGAAGGTCTCCGTCGCGTTGGGTCCCGCTTCGCCCTGCGGCTGCCCCGTTCTGAGCGCGGTCGTCAGATTGTGCCAGTGTTTGAAGAGCCGCCGATTGGCCATTTCCAAAATGCCGCCAATATAGGAAGGCTTGTTCCTGTCCAGAAACAGATCGGTCTCGGGCGCGTTGGAGTAGATGCCGTCCTTGCGCTCCAGAAAGCCCAGTGAAACCAAGGTGTCCAGGAAGTCGCGTGACGAGCGCGGATGCAGGCCCAGCCGGCCGGTTAGCGTCGCCAGGTCTTCAGGATGCTTTGCCAACTCGGTAAATACTTCCATCTCCACTGCGCTCAGCAGCGTTTTAGAGGCCATGAAACCCATGCCGATTTGCAGAATGTTAGCCGGTGACGGTGCAGACGAACTCATAGCGATCTCCTCGTACTGTGTGAATTCTTGTTAGGGCCGGGGAAGATGCCCTTTTGAGCGATGGAAGGGGGAAAGTCGCTCGCCGGGCGGATGGCCGCATCCCATGCGGCTCACAGCAGTGTACGCGAGATAGGGAGTGGGATGCGAAAGAAATCTTGTGTAGCGGGAAGGAGGCTCCGGGTCTCAGAACCGAGACCCGGAGTTGGATCACTGCGGCAGGTCCGCAGATCGGCCTAAATGACTTTGGTCGCCGTCATGTCAGTACCCCAGCTGCCGTCCTCAGTACCGATCGCGAGACTGATTCCGTCCGCTGTGATTTTGCCCTTGCCAACGATCTTGTAGGTTGTTCCCGCGTAGTCGGAGTTGAACCAGAACGTAATCGTGTCGCCGTCCACTTTGCCATCGTGAATTTCGGTGGGCGTGGTCGCCAAGCCCTCGATGGTGCCGGTGACAACACCTTCCTTCGCTGCGAGGTGAAACACCAGCGGAACACTCGTACCCTGGAAGTCGAATGCGGCCTTCCAGTTTCCGGTGACGTCAACGGCGGCCGGCGCAGTTGCTGGCGCTGCTGCTGGAGTGGCTGGCGTAGCCGCTGGAGAGGATTCGCTGTTCTTCGCCACCAAATCCGCGCCCCAGCTTCCGTCTTCGGTGCCGAAGTTGAAGTCAATCTCGCCGTCGCCAATCTTGCCTTTGAAGACAATCTTGTAGGTGGTTCCCTCGTAATCGGTATTCACCCAGAAGGTGACCGTATCGCTGTCCGCCTTGCCTTCGTGAATCTCGGTTGGCGTCACCGGCAGCCCCTCAATGGTTCCCGTAACAACGCCGGCCGCGGAGCTCAGATGAAAGACAAGAGGCACGCTGGTGCCCTGAAAATCGAAGGCGCCTTTCCAGGTCCCGGTTGCGTCCTTTGCATTCGCATTCGGCAGCAAGACCAGAAAAGCGATGAGTGCGGCAAAACGCAGTGCATATTTCATGTCATTTCCCCCTCAAAAAGGCTGAGTCTATCACAACTGCCGCGAAGCCAGCCCGCTACGTGATGATTGAATCTGCAGGCTAAGGCCCTGGCTTTTGTGCTGCCTGCACCTGACGGTCACGCTCTGCCTGTGATAGCATCCGCTTTCTGGCAAAGAACGCCCGGCAGATTCACCAAACATTCATCTGCCCCGCGCCGGCCCGAGAGCCTCTTCAATGGACGAGGTAGACGGAAGACCCGGAGCCGCGGCCCGCCAATTCGGCCGCCTGGACGCCACCCACGGCGTCCCCCCGCCCTCCCTGTCCCTCCCACAGTTCGATCGATTGGGTGCCCCTGGTCCCTCGCATTTGGGGACCAGGGAATTTGCTTTCCTGCGCCCCCGAACGTCCCAGTTAATTTCTGCACCACCAAGGAGAACACCATGAAAACNNAAACATACCAGGGAAGTGAGATCCGTAACGTAGCTGTAGTAGGGCATGCGCACAGCGGCAAAACCACGTTAGTTGCCGCACTGCTGCATGCCGCGAAGATGACCCCAACCCAGGGCCGCGTTGCCGACGGCTCGGCCGTAACCGCCTATGACGAAGAGGAAGTTGCCCGCGGCGTAACCATGCAGAACGCCGTTGCCTTTGCCGAATGGCAGGGCGTCAAAATCAATCTCGTGGATACTCCCGGATTTCACATGTTCACCCACGAGGCCCGCGCCGCGCTGCTGCCGGTTGAAGCGGCCGTGGTGCTGGTGAACGCACAAAACGGCGTTGAAGCCGTTACCGAGCGGGTGTGGAGATATGCCGAAGAGGCCAACATCCCCCGCATCGTTCTCGTCAACCAGATGGACCACCCCAAGGCGGGTGGCGGCGGAGGGCTGAGCGCCCTTATTGACGATCTGCACGAGCGCTGGGGCCGCAACTGTGTTCCCGTCCAGTTGCCTATCTCTGACGCGCAGGGCTTCCACGGCGTGGTCGACCTGGTCACCATGGAGGCCTTTACCTATACGCCTGGCGGCGATGGCCACGGCAAAGTTTCAAAGGAGATTCCCGCAAATCTCGCCGCCGACGCCAAGACTCTGCATGAAGCGCTCGTAGAGCTGGTGGCCGAAGGCAAAGACGAGTTGATGGAAGAGTATTTTGAGAAAGGCACCATCCCTGAAGAGCACCTGATCAGCGCGCTGCATGAAGCCATCCGCGAAGACCGCATCTTCCCGGTGCTGTTTTCAAGCGGCCAGTCCAACATGGCCCTCGATCACCTGCTCGACTTCATCAAGGTGTACTGTCCCTCACCGCTCGAGCGCCCACCGTATGAAGGCACCGTCCCCGGAGGCGAGGACACCATCACGCGCAAGGTAGTCGATAGCGAACCGGCAGGCCTGGTGGTCTTCAAGACCATGACCGATCCGTTCGCTGGCCGCATCACGTTCTTCAAGGTGATCAGCGGCGTGGTCAAAAACGACGCCACCATGCAGAATTACACGCGCCGCACTGAAGAGCGCTTCTCGCACCTNNGACCTGGGCGCAGTGGCCAAGCTCCGCGAGACACTCACCGGCGATACCCTTGGCGCAAAGGGCGCCGACTTCCAAATCGCCATCCCCACGCCGCCCGAACCGGCCATGACCTACGCCATTGAGCCCAAGAGCCGCGCCGACGAAGACAAGCTGGGGCCGGCCATTCACAAGCTGATGGAAGAGGATCTGCTCATCCGCTTTTTCCGCGACCCGCAGACCAACGAGT
>PLST01000436.1:4093-4844 GCA_003164255.1 Acidobacteriaceae bacterium
TTCGGCGACTGCAAAATCCGCATGGAGCCCATGCCCCGCGGCGGCGGCTTCGAGTTCGCCTCCGAAGTCTTCGGCGGCGCCATTCCGCGCAACTTCATTCCGGCCATTGAAAAGGGAATCGTCGAGGCCGCAGTACGCGGCTATCTCGCCGGTTATCCCGTCGTCGACTTCAAGGCCATCGTCTACGACGGCAGCTACCACGACGTAGACTCCAACGAAATGTCCTTCAAGACCGCCGGCCGTCTGGCCTTCAAGAAGGCCATGGAAGTCTGCAAACCCTCCCTGCTCGAGCCCATCATGAAGGTTGAAATCGAAGCCCCCGACGAATTCGCCGGAACCCTGATGGGCGACCTGAACTCGCGCCGCGGCCGCGTAGGCGGAATGGAATCCAAGGGACGCACCACTGTCATCAACGCCCAGGTCCCCATGTCCGAGATGCTGACCTACGGCACGCTGCTCACCTCCATGACCCAAGGCAAAGGCAGCTACCGCATGGAAATGGATCACTACGACTTCGTCCCGCAATTAGTAGCCGACAAGATCCTGGCCAACGCCAAGCGGCCCGTGGAGGAAGAGGAAGAATAACACCTGCGGTGTGGCCAGCATACTTCGCTGCACTCCGTTTACTCACAATGTCTTTCTGAGCGGAGCGCAGCGAAGTCGAAGGACCTGCGGTTGCATTTTCCCTTCAATCCAAGCGGGCGAGATCAACAGCCGTCAATCCCACAATTCCGCGCGCCTTGTAAATCAT
>PLST01000346.1:0-5923 GCA_003164255.1 Acidobacteriaceae bacterium
CCGTTACTGTCACACCGAATCCACCACCCACCGTGAGTATCACTGCCAACCCAACCTCCGTCGTCTCGGGAAGCTCCTCCATCCTGACTGTGACTGCTATGAATGCCACTCAAGTGACACTCACGGGAAGCGATGGCAGCACCTATACCCTGCAGCCGAGCGGCGGAACGCAGGCAGTCAGTCCAACCGCGACGACCGCCTATACTGCGACTGCGACCGGAGCAGGTGGGAAAATATCTGCCGGTACGACCGTTACTGTCACACCGAATCCACCCCCGACTGTCAGCATTAGCGCAAGCCCAGCTTCGATCAACGCAGGGGGGGCATCCACGTTGACCGTCGCGGCAGTCAACGCCACCCAAGTGACGGTAACCGGAAGCGACGGGAGCTCCTATACTTTGCTGCCGAGCGGCGGAACGCAGGCAGTAAGCCCGAGCGCGACCACAACTTACACCGCAACAGCAATCGGACCGGGCGGGAAAACCTCGGCGACTTCGACTCTGACGGTAACTGCGAATCCCGCGCCGACCGTGAGTATCACCGCCAATCCGACGTCAGTAATTGCTGGAAACTCATCCACTTTAACTGTAGCCGCAACTAATGCCACTCAGGTTACACTTTCCGGGACAGATGGCAGCTCTTATACCTTGCAGCCGAGCGGCGGAACGCAGTTGGTCAGCCCAACAGCGACCGCGACTTACACTGCGACTGCGACCGGCGCTGGTGGAAAAGCTGTAGCCAGTACGACGGTGACAGTGTCTCCGGCTGGCAGCCTTCAATCCATTGACCACGTGATCTTTATGCTGCAGGAAAACCATTCGTTCGACAATTATTTCGGAATGCTGAATCCCTACCGGAAGGCGAACGCCTGGAACATTGGAGACGACGGCAAGGACTATGAAGTAGACGGCATCGACGACAAGCTGACCACGATAAGTAATATGGACGATGAAGGTAAGTCGTTCTCGCTTTTCAAATTCACCAGCACTTGTGTCGACGACGAAACATCGGATTGGCTGGCAAGCTATGGCGATGTCAATCGCTACAACTTCCTCACTGCACGTCCAATCCTGATGGATGGCTTTGTTCACAATGCAGAGGGCTATGCGAAGAGCTGCGCAATTCCGAATGCGGGGGGCACTTGCTCCGGCAACTTTACTGATCTGACAGGTCAGCGCGCTATGGGCTATTACGACCAGAGCTTCTTCAATTACTACTACTACATGGCGTCTCAGTTCGCTGTGTCCGATCGCTGGTTCTCGCCGCTATCCACCAAGAGCATCGGCAATCGTATCGCGACCTTCACGGGCGGCACGACCCAGGGCTTGGTCAAGGACCCCGGCGGCGATGATCATCTTTCTCAACTAAACATACCGAACATCTTCCAGGAGCTTGACCAGGCCAAGGTATCGTGGAAAGTCTATTACACGGTTACTGAGGGCTTCTGCCTCAACGACGACGACTGCACCGGCGGATCGAACGCGACTTACCCCGCGACCGACTTCTCTAACTTGACGTATTCCTACCAGTATCTGTACGAGAATCCAACGGGCGCTGCCTGTACCGCTCCCACGCAACCTTCCAGCGTGGTTGGCGATTCCACAAACTCCTTCTGCATCGATCCGAACCACGTTGCTCCGCTGTACAGCGTGGCCACTCCGCAATACACGTACTTCACCGATCTCACCAACGGCACACTCCCCAGCTTTTCCTTCATAGAGGCCGGCTATGCCAATAATGACGAGCATCCGGGGTCGGGTCAATCAGTCTTGCTCGGTCAAACGCAAGTGGCGAGCGTCGTCAATTCATTGATGGCGAGCCCCGAATGGAGCGATTCTGTTTTCTTCCTCAGCTACGACGAGGGCGGCGGACCCTACGATCACGTTCCACCCGTGGCCGGCCACTCCAACGACTACACCAATACCAGCACATTGGGAGCCGTGCCCCCGGATATTCGGGGCATCGCGGTGAATGCCGACGGTTACGGCCCATGTGCGCCGTCCGGTGGCACTGCTACACTTCATTGCGATCTTGCGTCGAATGACCCCGGTGCCAATGCCGGTGACGCAGCAGCCCAGCAAGGGTTTGCCGCGCAGCTCGGCTTCCGTCTTCCGAATATCATCATCTCGCCCTTCACAAGACGGCATTATGTATCGCATACGCCGATGGACCATACAGCGGTAATCAAGTTTGTTGAGAACCGGTTTATCGGCAGCGCCGCGCATCTAACGAACCGCGACGCCGCACAGCCTAACCTGCTGGAGTTCTTTGACTTCAATAACATCCCGTGGATCACTCCTCCGACGCCGCCTACTCCTGTAACCGCTCAATCGCTGGGGTACGATCCGTGCACCCCCACGAGCATGGGGCCGTGATCGTTTTCACGACGAATGGGTGCGCAGTCCCGACGCACTCAGGACTGTTTCGGGGTGAGGCTGGGTAATTGAGCCAATTGCGCTGCCGAGTCCACAGCACCAAAGGACGCAGATGCATCGGATCACCATGTCGCTCACATCCAGCTTTATCGCCTGAAGGGCGACTCGTCTCTGGTCTTCATAGAGCGGTGGTGAAACGCAATCGTCAATTACGCTATGGCTGGTTCTGGCCAATCCAGCACCGATTCTATCGATGCGTAGTTTGCCTGGACTACTCGACTCGGGATGGATTAGGTCGAGCCACGCAATTCCTCACACGTTTGCGCATAATACTGACCCAATTCTCGTCTCACATTTTTCCAGGTGTCAGGATGACGCATCAGGATTTTCAGAAAGTCCTCACACCGCAGAGATGCGAACTTACATGGATGGATGGCTTCCATGCGAATCCTCGTGAGCATCCTGGACTTATGTTTTCTTATCGGGGTTGCGATGCTGTCCACCCTTCACAGCTTCAGTGCCGGACCCGTTCTGATTGCGCACATCATTGTCATTCACGTTCAGCGAGTTACCCACGACTTCCGCACTGTCTTCGTGGCGCTGCTGTCCGGCCTTTGGTTGATTGTCTTGCTGGGGCTGATTGCGCACATCGTCATTATTCACCTCCAGCGACTTACCCACGACTTTCGCACTTTCCTCGTGGCTCCCTTGTGCAAGCGCTAGTTGATCGTCTTGCCGGGGCTGATCGCGATCTTGAGTAGCTTTGGTTTTCTGCATTTTGACTCCGGGAATATCCTGCGCAGTCACTCTGGAAGAGACGCGACCGCCAACGTTAAACCCATGCTAAGCACGTCACGTCCGTTGAGTTGGTCAAAATTGCACATCAGTTCTCCAACGCCGATTGAGCGTTATCTGAGGCGGGATTCGGAGTTGCCCAGCCTTCAGTTCGGCATCAGCGCTCTCCCATTCCCGGTTAGCAACTTCCGATTCGTTCTCCTTAAACAACTGCTCCAAATAGCCATCCGATGCCAGCGGTTATTGCCATGGCCAATCCACCCCAGAATGTCACGCGTATTGCCCCGACCATGACTCCTGCCCCGCCTACGCGTGCAGCCAGTCCCCCCAGAAGTCCAAGCAACGCCAGTGAAGATACAGATACAAGGGGAATCAATCCACCTACCGGTGCTATAGCCGTAACCAGGAGAGGCATCAACGCGCCGAATGCGAAGCTTCCGGCTGAAGACAACGCTGCTTGAATAGGGCGTGGACGAAGCCTCTTGGTGATGCCAAGCTCATCGTTGGCATGGGCGCCCAGAGCGTCGTGTGCCATCAGTTGCTGAGCAACCTGTTTTGCGAGAGCGGGATCGAGCCCGCGGGCGATATAAATCGCCGCTAACTCCTTGTGTTCGCCTTTATTGTCTCTTCTTAGTTCCGCGCGCTCAATGTTCAAATCAGCATGTTCGGTGTCTGCCTGCGAATGGACAGAGACATACTCACCGGCAGCCATGGACATGGCACCGGCCACCAGGCCGGCCATTCCTGCAATCAATAGATTTCGGTGTGTCGCTTGCGCGGCTGCAACACCAAGCACGAGACTTGATGTTGAGAGTATGCCGTCGTTTGCGCCCAGAACCGCCGCGCGGAGCCAGCCTATGCGATCGGTGTGATGATGTTCTTTATTGCTTGCAGGCAATGTGACTCCTTCTCGATCGAGGAAGCAATCCGACGGGTAATCTTGTTCAGGCTTTGCTCCTCAATTTCCAGCCAGCCGGTCCATGGAATGAATCCAGAACTGATCGCCGATGGCGAGGTGCCGCTTACATCCTCCAAATCCCAGAAGGCCGGTAACTCCTTAGCTGGGCGGCAAATAGCGTCGTCCTTGAAAGGGCCGACACGCTGCTGAGATATTCGGGCTGCCGTTTCGATTCGCGACAGTTGAGGACGGAACGGGTCAAGCTGTACCGGTTTGAGTAGAGCCTGCGACGCCATCCGGAGACCATCAGCTAGGCCGGAGCCCCATTGCGCAATTAGCATGCCGGCAAAAATTTCCGGACATTGTGGCGTTTGGTGAAGCGCGGAGCCGCAACTATGCGGCGTTGCGCAGGTCGTACCCCGGATTCACGCGAACCACAACGCCGGGAGCAGGATTAGCTGCCCATTTTATAGATGGCGCGTTGTACCAGACTTCCCTGTTGTAAACCATAACGACGCCGACCAATGTCAACAAGGCAGGGGATAACACGATCAACCAAGCCATGACGATTCCAATCCGCCCCGGTTGCCCAGGGCCAAGCCCAAAAACCACCAACGATTACCGCTATCGTGCACTATCGCCGTCAAGAACCCTCGATGCCGACGAAGGTCTCCGTGAACCGGGAGAATCGAACGAACCACTTATCTCGCTATCGTCGATTCAGCTCCGACTTTACGGAACGCTGAACCAGGAGCCCGATACCGGGCCGGTTCTCATCCTGCAGGGACTCATACTGGCCCGCTACTTACCAGGAATAGCCTCTTTCGAAGCTGTCGGATGGTCGGAAGTGCTCACACCTAGCTCGAAGTCTGATGACTTTTGGGGGACGAAGTCGAACGATCGATGTATGTAGATCACACTTGTAGCGAAGCGCTGCCTTCATCCGGTGACGCACGTTGGTGTGTTCAGCCTGAGCTTGGTTCCGCTCAGGGCGGTCCAATGTGATCAGACAACCATCTGGGGCACCCCTAGGATCACCTGTAGGGAAGAAGTGGGGCAGTCGTTACAAAGGCGAGTCCGCTTCCTCTTGCGAGTGAGGCTACAACATGGAAACTATCTTGATTGTTTTATTGGTTCTATTTCTGCTCGGAGGTGGGGGCTGGGGCTATTCGCGATGGCGGCGCTAACGCGGCTGCCGAATAAACACTTGCAAATGCGGCATGATCCTATTTGCGGAATTGCCGAGGGAAGATCGGCTCCGAACTCAATACGCTAATTCACCGCTCAGCGTTCAAAGAAAAGCCTCTTCATGAAAAAGAAAGGCCAGACCGAGATTGAAAGAAGGATCCTCTCCCGCGTAAAAAGGGAGATGAATAAGCCACGATTAACCGAGTCGGTCCGCAACGGTTTCAGCGCACTGGGCGCACCGGCTGCGGAGAAACCCGCTGCTCGTCCTGCGCGAGCGCGAATTCCGGCAAAATGAGTGCTGACAACGCTCAACTCCAATTTGACCAATTCTACTCATGCGTTAGTCGCGTCTGGACTGCTTCGATCGACTTTGCGAAGTTGGTGACGCAGAATCTCTCTCGGGTTGCCGCTCGGGGAATTCTTCGTGCAGGACCACATCGAGCATTTACTTGTGAACCTTGATGCGATCGTTGTATTCGATAAAGCCGAGTTTGCGAAATCGATTCATGAAGAAGCTCACGCGGGAGCGCGTGGTGCCGATGATCGCCGACTTTCGCGAATCGCTTTACCGCATGATCTTCGCTTTGACGGAAATCGGAGTAACGATTCTTAGCACGGTTGAAGTGGATGAGTTTTTCACCGAATTCCCGTTCAGTACCTACTCAAT
>PLST01000346.1:5940-8095 GCA_003164255.1 Acidobacteriaceae bacterium
ATATTCGCGAATATGAAATCACGTCGAAGGGCGTGGTGATTCTCGGCAAACGCCTTCCAAACTATCAGGGCCTCATCAGTGGAATTCCCATTCACTCAGACCGGCGGACCTCACGGAAGAACCTTCGCTGGATACGGGAATCGAGCATAAAACCTAACGGAACATTGACGGCTTNNATCCCATTTCGATGATCCGTGCTGCTGGCTTGTTTTGATCAGACTACATCCGGAATCCAGGCCTATCGTTTCTTTATGGGTGACCTTGATGCCCCATGTGTCCGTTAGGAGGCGCTATGTTAGGTATGGGTTTGGTAGGAACAATTATTGTCGTTGTGCTGATTGTGTGGCTCATCCGTCGCGTGTGATTCGGCTGTGAGTGCAAAGTGGTTGACCGGGAGTAGTTCCCATCGCCGTCCTTGATCCAGCGTTGGCGTGCATGTGCCTCGAACTGGGATAGCAGCGCGAGGGGCATGAGTTACCGGGGATGCCAATTTCGAAGCCGCAGCCGTGACACACGTCTATGTGAGCACCGAGTGCGGAGGAGCGGCAGCGCAGGATGGCACGGTGTGCCTTCAGCACCTGGTAGCTGATGCTGGACTGAGAGCGTTCCAGAAACCGGCACGGCGCGAATGAAGGTTTCGCCTACAGCATGCTGACCCGGGTCCGAATCAAAGTAGCAAAGGCGGAGCGATTGAGGCAAGTTTCTGGCGCCAGCGCTGCCATAGAATTTGCCGTCGCGCAGATCGGCCACTGAATTCAAGAGCTCAATCGGGCCTCTTCGCTGTCAATCGCTCAAACCCACCGTCTCAAACGATATGCCTTGTCTTCATGGTGGTCCAAATTGGGCAGATTGTCGTCTTCGCCGATTTTAGGATGATGAGCATTGAAGATGTGTGACGCTATCCCATTTCTATCGATAGTTAGTAACCAAGATGCCTTTTCCTTCACTGGCAGGGTGGAGGAAATGGCGCAGACGCCCCATTCCGGACGTCCCAATGCCCTTCCCTGCAAAGGAGCTTCTCTGTGTCTAAACAAATTCATGAAAAAGAATCGCAAGCTGCCAGGCTTCTCGTTCCCGACGGCTTCTCTCCCGAAGATGTAAAGAATCTTTCCAGCGTACTCAACGCGCTTGTTGCCGACGCCTTTGCCCTCTACCTCAAGACCAAGAACTTCCATTGGCATATGAGCGGCCAACATTTCCGCGACTACCACCTGCTTCTCGACGAACATGCAACACAGATATTCGGCATTACTGACGCCATTGCTGAGCGTGTTCGCAAGGTTGGTGGCACAACCATCCACTCCATTGGGCACATTGCCCGGCTGCAGCGGATTGCGGACAACGACGAGGAGTTTGTGGGCCCCACCGAGATGCTGCGTGAACTCCACGCCGACAACAAGGCTTTTGTGGAGAGCCTGCGCGCCGCGCACGTAGTTACCAGCAAAGCCAATGAATACGCAACCACCAGCTTGATTGAGATTTGGATTGACGAGGCGGAGCGGCGTGCGTGGTTCCTGTTTGAAGCCACGCGGTAATCAATCTTCAACCTGACGGCGCCACCGCCATTCTCTCTGTACTCGACCCGAGGCTCCGCTTAAGATTCGGACGACCAAAGTTTGACCTGAGCGTTGGCGTGGCGCGTTGTCAGAACCCTCTCACTCATCTCGGAAGCGTTCTCCATCTTCTTGGGGAAGCGTTCATAACTCCGCGCATTACTATAGTCGTGGGTTGCTCAGGACCTCGGGTTGGCCTGGGACCGGTTCGTCAACTAGCCGATTAACTTTTCGCTCAGGAAAAAACTTCAGATTGTTGCAATGTGTACCGGCCTGTGCGTGTCCGAAATTCTCGCGCTGCGTTGGGAGCACATCGACTTCAAGAATGGCGTGATGTTGGTTCAGCAGGACGTCGTCAATGGGCGCATCGGTCGAGTCAAGACCGAGCCCTCCTAAGATGAAGTTCCGCTTGATCCGGCATTCGCAGCAGTGCTGCTAGATCTGAGAGGGCAGAAGACCCAAGGTCTTGTCTTTCCTTCCCCGCTGACCGGTCGCCCGTACTATGCGGGCATCATTCAGCGGCAGATTCTTAGGCCTAAAGGAGCAGAAGTCGGAGTCTCGGAGCTTGGCTGGCACGCATTCCGGCACACGTTTCGTTTGAT
>PLST01000452.1:0-5140 GCA_003164255.1 Acidobacteriaceae bacterium
AAAGGCCAACTTGATTTTATTGCGTTTATGGCACGGATAAATCCGTGCCCTTTCAAAACAACGCAGCACTATCGAGTTTTTCCGCAACCTGTAAAGCCCGACGTTGATTTTGCGGCTTTTGCGGCACGAGTAAACTCGTGCCCTGATACAAAGCGCGACGCTGAATTCTCTGCTTTCCCCCGGTCCCCAAGGGCGAGGGACCGGGGGCACCCGCACCCGGTACCCGGCTCGTGCCCTGACACCAGGCAGCGAACTCTCGGAACAAAGGAGCCGTTCTCCGCAGATTGTTAAGCCCAAAAGGGAAGTATACCCGCACCATGCTTGGCGCTGTATCCTGAACAGGACCCTTCATGGCTTACAACCGCTTCAATAACGATCCGAAGGAACCGTCGAAGGCTTCGGGCGGCGTGGGCGCTTACATCCAGGCTGAAAAGCTCATGCAGATCGCTTTCGTCCTGCCTGCGGCCGTCGTCATCGGCTGGGTCGGCGGATGGTGGCTCGCCAACCATTTCCACCAGAAATGGATGGAGCTTGCCGGCATCTTCTTCGGCTGCATGGTTGGCCTCGTCTATGTCGTCCAAACGGCCGTCGCTGTCGAAAAAGAAACCAGAATGCGGAACGAGGACGGCGACGGTCCCGGAAAGGGAACGGNNCTCATCTCCGCGGCCAGCATCCTCGAGTGGCAGCGTCTGATCCGCGTGATCAACGCCCGGATGGACAAAAACCGGGCTCCCGCCGGCGCTGGCATCGTGGTCCTCTTCTTTGTGCTCAGGCTCACCCTATTCGCAGGGGTCATTTATGTTAGCCTGAAGTGTTTCCATGGCTCNNCGAATTAGCAGGGAAATTATTTTGATCAGGCTCTGAGCGGGGGCTGCGCCTCCCGTTTTTGAGCGGAAAGATTTCAGGTTCGATGCCGCAATCGTTTGTACTCACACATTTGATCGATCAGCTCTTTGGCGGCCTGCTCGCCGCCGGATTTCACGCCGTGGGCCTTCCCGCCGACAAGGCATCGGCCCAGGCCGCGAGCGTTGTCAGCTCCTTTACGATTGAAGTGCTGGTGGCCGCCGGACTCATCGTGTTTTTCATCGCCGTGCGTTCCACGCTCTCCGTCGAAAAACCCGGCCCGGTGCAGCACATCGCCGAATTGATTCATGAAGCCATCGGCGACCAGGCCGAGCAGGTCATCGGCCACGGCTACCAGCGCTTCCAGGCATACGTCACCTGCATCTTCCTGTTCGTGTTGTGCAACAACCTCGTCGGCCTCATTCCCGGCATCGAAGCGCCCACCACGTCCATCATGGTGACCCTGGGACTAGCCGTACCCACCTTCCTCTATTACAACTATTACGGGGTCAAGGAGCAGGGTGTTGTCGGCTACATCAAGCACTTTGCCGGCCCGGTGTGGTGGATGGCATGGCTCATCTTCCCCATTGAAGTCGTCTCCCACCTTGCCCGCGTCATGTCGCTCAGCGTTCGTCTCTACGCCAACATGTTTGCCGGCGACCTGGTCACGCTGGTGTTCTTCTCGCTGGTTCCGGTGGGCATTCCCGTCATCTTCCTGGGACTGCACCTTTTCGTTTCGCTTATTCAGGCATTCGTCTTTACGCTGCTCACGATGATTTATCTTTCGCTGGCAGTGGCGCACGAGCACTAAACAGTGAACAGTGGTCAGTGGTCAGTGGTCAGCGGTTCACTGCGACTGCGGAATAAACTGACAACTGAGAACTGAAAACTGACAACTGTTTTCAAGATTCCGCCGGAGAGTGCTTCCGCTCCGGGCAATCGGCAGGCTGCAAGCGTGAGGGGACCAGCTCGGTGAGTCTCAACCACCCACTGGCAGCCAATCCCAAAGGAAGCTGGAGAATTATGCGTAAACTTCAGTATGTATTCATGGCCCTGGCGGCGCTTTGCTTCGCCATTCCGGCCTTCGCGGATGGCGGATCTGCCGCTGTCAGTCTGGTGCCGATCGGCGCTGGTTTGGGCATGGGCCTGGCAGCCGGCCTTTGCGGTCTNNATCGAGTCCCTCACCCTCTTCACCCTGGTCATCGTCTTCGCCAAGATGTAATTGGCCGCAGGCTAACCCAGATTCAGTTCGCTGAACACACAACGGCCCTCTCAACAAGAGAGGGCCGACGTGTTTTGAACTCGATCCGCCGTCTTCAACTCGTCGCAAAAAAATTGCCGGCTGGCCCACCGGAAGCTTGATTCTTCGCATCGTAGTAATTGATATACTCAGCCCTTCGAGAGGCCTCCCATGAACTTTTCGCTCACTTTCCCCATTCACGAGATCCCCTTGTGGTTCCTCGTCCTGTCGCTTTTTCTGCCGCGCATCTGCATCGCCCTCGCATGGTTCCAGCACAGCATGCCTCACTTCATTCCGCCGACAGTCGGTATTATCTCGATCGTCGTTGCCGTGCTTGTCCCGCGCCTCCTCATTTTGATTTGGATCTACCAGGACCAGGGCATCACCATCTGGTTCCTGCTGCACGGGATCGCGCTTCTGATTGCCTGGGGCGGAGGCAGCCACACCGTCTACCGCCGCCGCAGCAACTAGGTTGTCGACGGGGAGCCGTGGAAGTCGTGCCCTGATACAGAGCGCGAAGCTGGATTTATGCCAGCCCACCCGCCGCCTTTATCCCCGGTCCCCAACGGCGAGGGACCGGGGGCACCCGGCATACTGAGCCGTAGGGGGCAGAAGTTTGCGCTTTTAGCTGCCTTTTTTCAGCATCAGGATGCCCGACCGGTAATCCATGCCCGCGGGAACGGGCAGGTGGCGCGTCATCAGCTCGTTCGTATCGAAAATCTTCGTCTTGAACACAATGCGCATCGACATCTGCATCTGCACATGCACAATCCGCCATTGGCTGGCGCCCACGTCGGCCTGTTCAACCACCACCCAGCCGCCCTTGTCCAGCTTGCCCAGAATTCCCCACCCGTAATCGGTGTCCTGCAGCAGGTGGCCTTCGAGGCGCGTCACCCGCTCCTGCTGGGGATCGATCCAGATTTCGCCGGACAAGGCCTTCAGCGCCTGCGTCTCGTAGTCGGGCGGATCGAACTTTGGATTTGGCTTGAAGGTGAATTTTTCCACCACGCCCGCCATGCCCTGCGTCGTGCCCGCGTACTGGTAGAGGAATGCGTCGGGCAGCATCCGCAGCAGCTTGAGGACGATGTTCATATCGCCGTCTTCGCTCTGTTTGCGGTGCTTTTGCAGGCTCGGATCGCTGGCCAGCGTATCGAGCCGCGTCTCTTCCTTTTGCTCGTCGGCCTGGCCGAGCGGTTGGTCGTTGATGGAGAGCAGCCGCGCCACGTCGCCGTCGCGGGTTTCAACAATGGCCTTGGTTGAAGTAAGCCGGGGGCTGGACTTGCGCAGCAGGTAGCTCATCGGATGAGCTGGGTCCACAGCAAGGCGCAGCTCGGTGGCCAGCGCGCGCCCTACCAGCGCCTGTGCCTGCTCGGGCGTCAGCCCTGCGGCGGTCGTTTTGGCGGGGACGTTAGGCTGTCCCGCGCCCAGAACCGGCAAGGCCAAAAGGCATAAAAGAGCGAAAAGTCTGCGCACATCCAACAGTGTAACGGGCACTGTTGGATTCGGGAGCCGGCAGCGCCTCATAGGTACTTAGACGCCGCCGGCCTGCCCTGGATTCAACGTGGGATTCCAGTCCGAGACTCCTGGTTCGCCGCCCAAACTATGCCAATCCACGCCATTTCCGCGCTCTCCATTGAAGCAATGCCGCCAGTTTGCGTATAGTTCGGGGAGGGCCCTGTTTCGGGTCACGGAAGGACGAATCTTATGGCTCAAGAGAATTCCCCAGCGCGCATCGGCAAGAGCATCATCATTAACGGCGAAGTGAAGGGCGGTGAGGACCTCATCGTAGATGGCCGCGTCGAAGGAACTGTCACTCTCTCCGAGAGCCGGCTCACCATCGGTCCAAATGCCCATGTCTCGGCGGACCTTTCCGCCAAAGACGTGCTCATCCTGGGCCACGTTCAGGGCAATGTGGTGGCCAGCGGCCGCGTGGAACTCCGCGCCGGATGCCAGATGGAAGGCGACATTCGCGCGCTCCGTCTCGCCGTNNAGCGGAGCCATTTAGTAGAACGCTGCACTCGTTCACACATTCATCTGCCTTGCCGAAAGGGACTCAAGGTTGTTCAGCCATTGGTTCGAGAAGAAGCGGGATAGCGCCCCCAACGCGACCGCTCCGGGACTGATTGGGCCTAAGTATCAGCGCCATTCAGGCGCATGGGCAGCCATGCGCCAGCGCCTCCAGTCCGAATCCGGCCTCCGCATCATCGACAGCGGTTTCACCTCGCCCGGCAACATCAACTACCTCACCAGCCTCGGCCACAGTATCTTCCTTACTGACCTCGTGAATGACGCCTGCACCGGCGATTGGCAAACCGGCGTCGACGAGGACGGCAATCCGGTGTGGGACATTGAGGGATTTCTCAAACGCTCGCTCGATTTCCAGGGCCGCATGTTCGACGTGGCCATGCTCTGGACCTCGCTCGATTATCTGCCCGAGGCGTTCGTCGCGCCGGTCGTGGCACACCTGTTTCAGGCCATGAATCACGGCGGCCAGGTCCTCGCCTTCTTCAACACAAGAATGGATGCGGAGGAATCCGTCCGGCTCCGCTACCACGTAACCGTGGAAGACCACGTTGAAGTGCAGTTGACCCAGCAGTTCCCCATCCAGCGGGTGTTTACCAACCGCAGTATAGAGCGTCTGTTTACCGGCTGGGCGGGGCACAAGCAGTTTCTCGCCAAAGACAGCGTTTCTGAAGTAATCATCACGCGCTAGACGCCCATCGGGCCGGCGCGCCGGGAGGAACCATGACTGAAGCAAACAAGACACGCATCACCTGGCTGGGCCACGCGACCGTACTCATTCAAACCGCCGCGGGCACCAACATCCTCATCGATCCGTTCATCCAGCAGAATCCCAAGTATCCCAAAGGATTCGTNNGCCTACATCGGCGCTCGCGGTGCTGCCAACACCATCGGCATGAACCTGGGCGGCACCGTGCAGTTGAATGAAGTGGCCGCGACCATGGTTGAAGCCAAGCACTCCGCCGCCGCACAGGACGAAAAGGGAACCCACTATGCCGGAGTTGCCACTGGTTTTGTGTTGACCATTGAAGGCGG
>PLST01000452.1:5198-11423 GCA_003164255.1 Acidobacteriaceae bacterium
GGCACGCCCAGGGATCTGGTCGCGCTCGTCGATGCCGGCGTCAAGGTCGTTGACTGGAATCCCGGCGACGTTTACTCCGCCTGAATCACGCGGGTGCCCCTGGTCCCTCGCATTTGGGGCTCTGGGATATCACCGCGCACCAAAAAGCCGGATGCAATCGTTTTGATTGCATCCGGCTTTTGTCTGATCCCTGAAACCAGTTCCCTGATCGCTGCGTTATTGGTCTCTCGTCTGGCGGATCGCCGGCGGCGAAGGGCGAATCCCCGTATCGTCCGCATCCGGGTTGCCCAGGCGCGGAGAGTCCGGCATAGCCGCAGCCGCGCGATAGCTACGCAGGTCGCGCAGAATCTCCACCTTTTCCCGCGCGTACTGGCCCGCCAGCCGGGTCAGCGCGTAGGTGATGATGTCGCTGTGGTGCAGATCCGCAACCGATGGGTCGCGGCGCATNNTCGCCGCTCTGCGCAATCACGTAATAATTGAACTGGCGCTTCGGCTCCGGCAGCGCCTCCCAGGCCTGGCCCATGCGGAACGCCTGGTCTTCGGCCGTCATCGACGTGGAAACGCCCGAGACCACTGTATCCATTTCAAGAGAATTGGCGCCCTGCGCCAGCGCCGCAAACACATCGCCCGCCGGTACCACCAGCAGCGAAACCTTCTTGCCGAAGCTCTCTGCCACAGACACGGCCTTGGTAAACACCATCTGCTCGTGTTCGCTGAAGCTCTGTTGCTCGGGACTCAGAAATTCAGGACCGCCCACGCCCATCATGCGCACGCTGATCACCACCACGTCTTTCTCATCCGTGTTGGTGCGCCCCAGGGTCCACTTCAACGCCACCGGGTTGGCCACGTCGCGCATGGTGACCATCACCCCGCCCGGCCGCAGCGCCGCCGACTCGCGGCTCACCGTGTCCTGGTGTTCCATCTGGAAGTGGTCTTTCATCTGCCGCGCGGTGATGGCATGTTTTTTCAGGTTCCGCCGCTCTGACACGGAGAAGATTACGAAGAACGCCGCCGCAAATACGATGCCGCTTACCGTGGCTACTGATTTGGTGGCCAGATTCACCAGCGCCGTCGACAGGAGCACCAGGAACACCGAAATCAGGCCCAGCGGAATCTCGGTTTTGCCAATCGTGATATTCGGCGGAACTTTCCAGCCGCGCTCACCATGGTATTTCCAGCGCAGCACCAGCATGGCCAGGCTGTTGAACGTGAACGACCAGATCACGCCGAAGGCGTATGCCTCGCCCAGGATGATGATATTGCCCCGGCTGAAGATGATGGTGGTCATCTGGAGAATGAACACCAGGTTCACGATGCGATAGCTGGTGCCGAAGCGCTGGTGCGGCTTGCGGAACCAGTCGGTCAACACGCCGTCCTCGGCAACCCGCATCAGCACGCCCGTCGAACCGATCATCGACGTGTTGATGGCGCCTGACAGAATCAGAAAGCCCACCACCACGACGAAAATGCGGAACGCGATCCGCAGAAACATGGGCCCAACCAGNNAGGATGGTGCCGCCGCCCGTGAAGATGAGGCTGTAGATGGCGATCACGATGGCCGCGCGCTTCAGGTTCCTCAGCTTCGGATGCTCAATCTCACGATTGACCTGCGCCAGGCTTTCCTCGCCGCTCATGGCCAGCAGGGAGTGGCCGAACGCCATCAGGATGCCGAACACGCCCAGCAGCGGCACCAGTTTTGTGCCGCGAAGGAAGCCGAGCGCATCGTCGCTGAACTTCAGATTCTGCACGGTCGGCGGCGGCGGCAGATGTCCGCCCTTGATGAAGGCCGAGTAAACGCCCCACACAAGCAGGATGACCACCATGATGGTGGTGATCTGCATGACCTGCAGCGCCTTTTCGCTCGACTCCTCGATGCCCTTGACGTTTTGCCACCAGTAATAAATCGTCACCGCGGCCGCGAAAACCGCCGAGGTGTAATTCATGTCGAACAGGAACGATGGATTGTGGTGCGCGTCCATCAGCGCTGGAGGCAGCCAGTTGCTGCTGGCCGCAACCGCCAGCAACTCGTTCATCAGGCCGGTAATGTACTGGCCGGCAGACACGCCGGAGATCGGGCCGGTAAGAATGTAGTCGAACATCAGCGCTGAAACGCTGAGTTTTGCAAACGTGCCGCCCAGAGCTTCCTTCACCACGCGGTAAACGCCGCCGCGCGTGAACATCGAGCAGCTCTCGACGTAGACCGCCCGCACCGCAAAGCTGAACAGCATGATGCCGAGGATGAACCAGGGAGCTGCCGCTCCTACCGCGTGCTCCGCAATACCGCCGGCGTAAAACGCCGACGAGCCAAGATCGCAGAGAACAATTGCGGCTGCACGCCAAAAGGAGATGAACGTGAGCATCACGGACGATGCCACGATGAGGCGGACGCGGTTGGACGGAGGGGCTACGGTCGTTCGGGTTGATGCCATCGTGTCGGGGCCGTCACAGTAAACCGGTTTTCTTGACTCGAGAAGGCGCTACCACCACCCGCCCTTCGCTGAGTCTATTAACGAATGAAAGCAGTGTCAATCAATTTGACCAAGGCTCATCGCGCGCTGAGGAAATGCGGGCCTTAATCCTTGCCGAACAACTCTTTACCATCTTCGATAAAGCTGATGATCACCACCACGGACGAACCCACGAGGCCGACGAAGAACATCACTTCGAGAACCTTCATGACAAATAGCGCCAGGATCATTCTGCAATTGTAGCTTGATTTCGCCCGCCCGCTCGCACTTTTGCTGGCGTTGGCAAATTCCGTCATCGAGTGGCAGAGCACTGCCGGTTTACCTTCCTTCGTGCCTGCCGCCCGATGCGATAAACTCGCCCCTGTATGCAAACCCCGCCCCAACAACACGCTCGCTTCAAGTTATGGGCCGCTGTGGGTTTATCCGCCGTCCTGCTCGAGCTGCCTTTTCCACTGGCCGGACCATTACCCCCCTGGCGCTCGGTCTTCGCCTGGTTTGCACTGGTCCCCCTGCTGTGGGCAGTGGTCGATTCCGCTGCATCCGCGCATCCGCACCCCGTGCGCCGCAGCTTTCTGCTCGCCTACACTTGTGGCGTATTGTGGTACCTCGGCAACTGCTACTGGATCCGCGACGTCATGAGCCAGTACGGCGACATGCCGTCCCTTGCGCCCACGCTGCTGCTCGTCGGCTTCAGTCTCGTGCTTGGCCTTTACTTTGCGCTCTTCGGACTTGCAGTTGCTCTTGTGCAGAAGGCCACGGGAAGTACGCGCTTGTCGCTCGCCGCAGCACCCGTCTTCTGGGTCGCGCTTGAGCTCGCTGCCGCGCGCATCACCTCTGTCCCCTGGGACCAGCTTGGCTATTCGCAGGTGGACAACGCGCTCGTCAACCAGCTCGCGCCCTTCACCGGCGTCTACGGCATCAGCTTCCTCATCGTCTTCGTCAACGCGCTCATCGCCGTCGGACTTCTCTGTCTTCACTGTCGCCATCGGCAAATCGCGTCCGCTGTCGGCGTGGTGCTCGCTCTGGCCGCATCCGCGAGTTTGTTCCTCAAGCCCCCAGCGCCCGAACCCACGGCGCTCGCCGTGCTCATCCAACCCAATCTCGACGTCTCCGGACAAAGCCTGTGGTCCGCCCCCGGCGAGTGGGAGCGTCATCTAGCTGACTTTGCCCGCCTCGCCGCAGAAAACTGCAAGAGCTTCATCGCCGGCATACCGCAAACCGGTGCGCCGCTTGCGGCCCCGCCCTGCAACGCGCAGCACCCCGACCTAATCGTTTGGCCGGAATCCCCCGCGCCCTTCTTTGAAGATGATGCCCGTTTTCAAAAGTCGATCATCGCCATTGCCCAGGTGAACAAGGCGCCTCTGGTGGTCGGCAACATCGGTATGGACTTCTCGCCCGACATCGGCGCATGGCGTCAGTTCAACTCCGCCCTCGTCGTCTCGGCTGATGGATCCCGCGTCGGACGCTACGACAAGATTCACCTCGTTCCCTTCGGCGAATACGTGCCCTTCAGCCGTCTGCTCTTCTTTGCCCGCAAGCTCACCGGCAAGGTCTCGCGCTTCGATCGCGGCGACGAGCGCAAGGTCTTCCGCTTGAACNNTGGTACGGCGACACCAGCGCCCCCTGGCAGCACCTGAACATGGCGCGCATGCGTGCCATCGAAAACCGCCGCTGGATTTTGCGCGACACCAACAACGGCGTCACGGCCTCCATCGATCCCTACGGCCGCGTCCGCCAGAGCATTCCCCGCCACGCCGCCGATGCGCTGCCCGCGGCATACGGATTCAATAGCGACGTCACCTTCTACTCCACTCACGGAGACGTCTTCGCATGGCTTTGTGTTCTCTTGTCAGCGGTAATTGTTGCCTGGTCGGGAAGAAAAATGCTGTTTGCAAAGATTAACCAAGTGGGTTAATATAAATATGGAGAAAAGAACTCCACACTGTAAGCTGTATCGCGTCAAGGAATTGGTCGAAGCGGGCAAAGTACGAACCACGCAGACCGCGCGAGTAGGAGCAGTTGCCTTAGGCCTCAGCTACTCCGATATGTTGGCTGTTGTGTTGGCTCTCAATCCGGCGGACTTCTACAAAAGCATGACCACGTACGCCGATCACACAATCTGGCAGGATGTCTACCGCCCAAAGACACGGGCCGGGGATGTTTATCTCAAACTAACGGTCATCGATGACGTGTTGATCGTTTCGTTCAAGGAGCTTTGATGCGGAGAGCGATGAAGAAGAAGTGTCCGGTTTGCGGAGCGGCTGAGCTGATCCATGATACGCGTGACCTGCCCTACACCTACAAAGGCGAAACCACCACGATTCGCAGGGTGACGGGTGAGTTTTGTCCTGCTTGCGAGGAGTCCATCCTCGACGGTGCCGAATCGGACCGCGTCATGCGCGAGATGCAAACTTTCTCCAAACAGGTCAATGCTGACCTCGTCGACCCGGCCTTTATTGTGAAGGTACGCAAGAAACTGGCGCTCGACCAGCGCGAAGCAGCCGAGATATTCGGCGGGGGCGTGAATGCGTTTTCGCGCTACGAGAACGGCAAGACCAAACCTCCCTTGGCCCTGGTGAAGCTGCTCAAAGTGCTCGATCGTCACCCGGAGCTGCTGAAAGAGGTCAAGGTAGCCTAGCTGTGCTCGATCACAGCAGCGCCCATCGCAGCCGGTGCGGTGATAATCTAGATCAGGCAAGAGAACGCAGCAAAAGTTCAAACAAAGTCAGGTCATAAGAGCNNGCAGGGAACTCGCCGAAATAGAAAAGAAACTAGCCGATCCAGCCCTCTGGAACGATCCCGCCGCGTCCAAACCCATCATGCGCGACCGCAAGCGCCTTGAGAATCTCGTCGCCGACGATGAGGCACTCCTGAGCCGCACCGGCGACATCGAAGCCTACTTCGAACTGGCGCGCGAAGGCGAAGACGTGCTCGCCGATCTCGAACGCGACATCAAGGCTCTCTCCGCTTTTACTGAAGAACTCGAGGCCCGCACCATGCTTAGTGGCGAGGCCGATCCGCTNNCCATCGTCACCGTGCATCCCGGCGCAGGCGGCACTGAAAGTCAGGACTGGGCCGAGATGCTCATGCGCATGTACCTGCGCTGGGCTGAGCAGCAGGGATTCAAAACCGAAATCAACGACCTGCAGGACGGCGATGAGGCCGGCATCAAGTCCGCCACCTTCACCATCCTCGGTGAATTCGCTTTCGGGCAATTGGCAGGTGAGAGCGGCGTCCATCGCCTCGTGCGCATCTCGCCGTTCGACTCCGCCAAGCGACGCCACACTTCTTTTGCTTCCGTCTATGTTTCGCCTGAAATCGACGAGTCCATCCATGTCGATCTGAAGGTTGAAGATCTGCGCATCGACACCTATCGCTCCGGCGGCAAGGGCGGCCAGCACGTCAATACGACCGACTCGGCCGTCCGCATGACGCACCTGCCCACCGGCATCGTCGTGCAGTGCCAGAACGAGCGCTCCCAGCACAAGAACCGCGAAAAGGCCATGAAGATGCTCCGCTCGCGGCTCTACGAGTACGAGCTCGAAAAGAAGCGCGCCGTCAGCAAGAAGCTTGAAGATTCAAAGCTCGAAATCAACTTTGGCTCGCAGATCCGCTCGTACGTCCTACAGCCCTACCGCATCGCCAAGGACCACCGCACCAAGGTCGAGGTCGGCGACGTGGACAAAGTCCTGGACGGCTACCTGGAGCCTTTCCTGCGCGGTTATCTGCTAGCCAAGCGCCGGGGAACCGCAACAGA
>PLST01000452.1:11503-12997 GCA_003164255.1 Acidobacteriaceae bacterium
CAGGCATCGATCTTGTCGATGTCTTTCGCGCTTCCGAATTCGTGCCCCCCATCGTCGACGACGTGATTCGGCTAAAGATTCCCTATCTCTGGTTGCAGGATGAGGTCATCCACGACGAAGCCATCGCCCGCGCCCGCGCAGCCGGCGTCAAATGCATCCAGAACGACTGCATTTTTCGCGAACACGCCAAACGGCCTCATTTGCATCGCGTCCGGTAAACTAGGAACTGCACTCAGGAGCCGTCTCTCCGCCCCGCATGCGCCTTTCCCGCCTCATCTTCGTTGCCGTGCTGCTTGTCCTCGCGCTACCCGCGCTGGCCGTCGGCGCAAACACCAGCTCGGCCGACGCTCCGCACCTTCATGTGCAACTCGTCCTTCCGCAGGATCAGCTCTATCCCGGCGGCCCCAACCAGGCTGGCCTCTACTTCAAGCTCGATCCGGGTTGGCATGTTTACTGGAAGAATCCTGGCGACGCGGGCGAACCGCCCCACATCAACTGGACCCTGCCCGCCGGTGTCTCGGCCAGTCCACTGGAGTTTCCCGCGCCCAAGCGCCTTCCGCTCGGCCCCTTGATGGACTTCGGCTATGAAGACGAAGTCCTCTATCCCCTCACGTTCACGGTGGCCCCAACCGTCAAGAACGGTCCCGCCATCATCGATGCGCAGGTGGACTGGCTGGTCTGCAGCGATCGCTGCATTCCCGGCAAGGCGGAGATCAAGGCAACGCTGGATCTCACCTCAACCCAGCCACCAGTCGTCGTCGGCGCAGGTCAAGACGCGGAGCTCATGCGGCGTCTCGCAGGCACGCTCCCCATGCCCATGCCCGCCAGCGGTAAAGCTTTCTTCCAGCCCACGGCGCAGGGCTTTCGTCTCGGCATCGTCACCGGCCGTCGCGAACCCACGGCCGCCTTTTTCCCCGCCGATCAAAACATCCTCTCGAATCCAGCTCCGCAGCAGGCAACGCCCACAGCCAACGGCGTTGTTCTTGAATTAACCAAAGACTCCAGCCTCGCCGCCAATCCCGCTCAGTTGAATGGCGTGCTCGAACTCTCCGGCGGACGGTCGTACGATGTCGTCGCGTTGCCGGGCGCCGTTGCCATTCCCTCCACGCTCTCTTTTGCGCAGCTCTTCCAGTCGGCGGCCCTCGCATTCCTCGGCGGGCTGCTGCTCAACCTCATGCCCTGCGTCTTTCCCGTGCTCTTTTTGAAAGGGCTCGCGCTGGTCAACTCCGGCAACGAAGAACGCGGCAAGCTGCGCGCGCACGGATTCATCTACGCCGCCGGCATTGTCGTTTCGTTCTGGATTTTGGTTGCCGTGCTGCTCGGTCTGCGCGCCGCCGGCGCCACGCTTGGCTGGGGATTCCAGTTCCAGTCGCCAGTCTTTCTCGCCCTCATGGCTGGCCTGCTTTTCTTCCTCGGCCTTTCCCTCGCCGGGCAATTTGAAATCGGTCTCACGCTCACCAGCGCAGGCGGTTCGCTCGCCCAAAAGCAGGGCTA
>PLST01000452.1:13055-13192 GCA_003164255.1 Acidobacteriaceae bacterium
TCCGTGCCCATCTTTGTCACCGTCATCTGGCTCGCGTGGGTGCTGGCGCAGGCCTACGGCGCCGCTGTCGTGGCCTCGTTGCTGTGCAGCCTGCTTCTGCTCGCCATTGCCGGATGGTTCCTCGGCCGCTGGCCTGC
>PLST01000452.1:13243-13425 GCA_003164255.1 Acidobacteriaceae bacterium
GTCTTCGTGGACTTTACCGCAAGCTGGTGCCTCAGTTGCCAGGTTAACGAGCGCGTGGCTCTCAGCAGACCCGAGGTGCAGGCCGCATTCGCCGCGCACAACGTCGTCCTGCTCAAGGCCGACTGGACCCGCCACGATTCAACCATCACTGACGCTTTGGCAACCCTCGACCGCAGCGGCGT
>PLST01000452.1:13470-18871 GCA_003164255.1 Acidobacteriaceae bacterium
CAGATTCTGGTTCGCAATGTCGATGAACGAGTCAAAGCCCGTCTGCAGCGCCGCGCCAAGCGCAACGGCCGCAGCATGGAAGCCGAGGTGCGCGAAATTATCATCAACGCTGCGCTTCAAAAAGAGGCGCCTGAGGTTGGCTTTGGCACTCAGATGGCAAATCTGTTCCGCGGTGTTGGCTTGAAAGAGGGCGAAGAGATCAAGGAAATTCGCGGCATGCGCCTCCAGGTTCCGAAGTTCTAGCCATGATCCTGCTCGACACGAACGTCATTGCTGCGCTGATGCAGGAGACCCCGGATGAGCAAATCATTCCATGGTTCGATCGTCAACCACGTTCCTCGATTTGGACGACCTCGGTCAGCGTGTATGAAACACGTTTTGGACTGATCCGAATGCCGTTCGGCAAACGCCGCAATCAGCTCATGCTGCTCTTCGATCGCGTACTGGCGGAGATGATTCAAGGGCGAATTGCGGATTTTGATCTGGCCGCCGCTGAACAGGCCGCAGAGTTGGAGGCCGCCGGCGAAAAGAAGGGCCGACCCCGCGATCCGCGCGATACCATGATCGCCGGGATTGTCCTGGCCAATCATGCCATGCTTGCCACACGCAACGTGAAGCACTTCGAAGACATCGCGAAGTCGGTCGTCAATCCGTGGGCGTCGTAGCTTCACGACGGCTGTAGCCCTCGGTGCGAGATATTCAGCTTCCGCTCCTCAACTCCGGCCCCGCTTCCCCATCCTGATCCGCCGAATCTCTTCCATCCGCTGGGCCAGCAGTTTCTCGCGGCCCTCCTGCGTCGGCTTGTAGTAGCTACGCCCCTTCAGCGAATCAGGCAGGCAATCCATATCTGCCACGCGCCCCTCTTCGTCGTGCGCATAGCGGTAGCCCTTGCCGTAGTCCAGCTCCTTCATCAGCCGCGTCGGAGCGTTGCGCAGGTGCAGCGGCACCGGCTCCTGCCGCGTGTGCTCAATCTCCGCCTGCACCGCGCCATAGGCGGTGTACACCGAATTCGACTTGGGCGCCAGGCACAGATACACCACCGCCTCGGCTAGCGCCAGGTCGCCCTCCGGCGATCCCAGAAAATCAATCGCCTCCTTGGCGCTCAAGCAGAGGTTCAATGCCTCCGGCGCCGCCAGCCCGATGTCTTCCACGGCCATCCGCACCACGCGTCGCGCCAGATACAGCGGATCTTCGCCCGAGGCAAACATCCGAGCCAGCCAGTAGAGCGCCGCGTCAGGATCGGAGTTGCGCACGCTCTTGTGCAGCGCCGAAATCAGGTTGTAGTGTTCTTCGCCGCTCTTGTCGTACATCAGCACGCGCTGCTGCACGGCTTCCGCTGCTCTTTCTTTGGAGATCTGTTTCGAACCATCGGCCTGCGCCAGTTCCGCCGCCACTTCAAGAGTGTTGTAGGCGCTGCGGCAATCGCCGCTTGAGTAGCCTGCAATCAACTCGAGCGCTTCATCGTCGGCCGTCAATTCCAGCGCGCCCAGCCCGCGTTCCTTATCCTCGAGAGCCTTGCGCAACAACCCCGCGATCTGCTCGTCCGTCAGCGGCTCCAGCACATACACACGGCAGCGCGAAAGCAGCGCGGAGATAATCTCAAACGACGGATTCTCGGTCGTCGCTCCAATCAGCCGGATCATTCCCCGCTCCACGTACGGAAGAAAAGCGTCCTGCTGCGCCTTGTTGAAGCGGTGAATCTCATCCACAAACAGAATCGTGCGCGAGTGCAGCTCGGCGGCCTGCGCAGCTGTCGTCATCACCTGCTTGATCTCTTTAATTCCGCTCACAACGGCGGAGAACTCGATGAAACTGGCCTTCGTTGTCTCGGCGATAATCTTGGCGAGCGTCGTCTTGCCCACACCCGGCGGACCCCAGAAGATCATCGAACCCGTCCCTGATCCATCCAGCTGGTCGCGCTCAATCTGCACCCGCAGCGGCTTGCCCGGTCCCACAAGGTGCTGCTGTCCGCTCAGCTCCTCAAGCGTGCGCGGCCGCATGCGCTCGGCCAGCGGCGCAGAGTGCAGCGTCGCCTTCCCTCCTTCGGGCTCTCCGTCGAACAGGCTCATCGTCGTCCTCCCCGCCGGCCCCGAATCTTGATCTCCTGCTCGCGCCGTTGCCGCGCCGCCTCGTACAGCATCACGCTCGCCGCCACTGCCGCATTCAGGCTTTCCACCGCGCCGGGGCAGGGAATTGTCACCTTCTCGTCGGCCTGGCGCGCCACCACATCCGGTACGCCGTTGCCTTCATTTCCCAAAATCAGCGCAACTGGCCCCGTCAGGTCCACCGTGTCCACGGGTTCGGCAGCTTCGACCATTGTCGTAAGAATCCGCGCCCCCGCCTCGCGCAGATTCGTAAAACACTCCGGCACGCTGGTCGCAATCAGCGGCACGCGAAACACGCTGCCCGCCGACGCCCGCACGCACTTCGGGTTCCATGCGCTCACCGTTCCCGGCAGCGCAATCACTCCGTCCGCCCCAAAGGCCTCCGCCGAGCGCAAAATTGTTCCCAGGTTGCCCGGATCCTGAATCCCGGCCACGACAACCACCAGCGCCGCATCTTTCCGTTCGCCCAGCACGTGCGCCCAGGTCCAGTCCGGCTGCTCCACCAGCGCGGCCACCGGCTGCGGCGCTTCCGTGGTCAGCGCGGAGTCCAGCAATTCCTTCGGAAGCAGCAGGATCTCGGTCTCCGCAGGCAGGGCCCGCACCTGGCGCAGGTTTTCAGAACCCTGCGCCACAAACACACAAATCACTCGCAGACCCGCCCGAATGGCCTCTTCCAGCAGTTTGGGCCCTTCGATTCCAGCCATTTCGCCGCTGTCGCGGCCCGGCTGCTCCAGCGCCCGCCGCAACTGCTTCAGCCGCGCGTTCTGCTTACTCTGTACAATGCGAACAGGCATTGATGAACCATCCAGTGCTCAAATGGATTCTAAGCCGTTCCACCCGTTGGCGGTTGGCGGTGTGTTACGGCTAACTTGCACCACGGCTGGTGCTGTGATAGCTTCCGTCTTTACAGCATCTTCCATTCAAGCACCAAGGCAGGCCTGATTGTCCGCGGAAATTTTGCGCGTCCATCCCGACGAACCTCAGCCGGACCGGATCGACTACATCGTCTCCTGTCTCCGCAAAGGGGACGTTGTCGCCCTGCCGACCGACACCTTCTACGGTCTGGCGGTCGACCCCGTCAATCTCAACGCCGTCGAGCAAATCTACCGGATCAAAACCCGCCAGCGGCACAAGCCGCTCTCCCTGCTCATCTCCGGCCTTTCGCAGGCGTATGAGCTGGCCCGCGACACGGATCCATTGCTCGACAAACTCGCAGACCGCTTCTGGCCCGGCCCCTTGACCATCATCGTTCGCGCCGGAACCAAGCTCCCCCTGCGTTCCACCGCCAACACCGGCAACGTTGCCCTCCGCGTGCCCGATGCCGCCATTCCTCGAGCAGTCGTCGAGCGCTTCGGATTGCCCATCACGGCAACCTCGGCGAACCTGCAGGGAGCTGCCGAGTGCACCCACGCCGCGGCCGTCCGCGACCAGATCGGCGAACGCATTCCGCTCATTATTGACGGCGGTCCCACCGGCCACGCCTTGCCCACAACCATCGTCGACCTGTCCCTCGGCCCCGGCCGCTGGGAGATTTTACGCGAAGGCGCCATTCCCACCCACGAAATCGTCATGGTTTTGCAGCGGTAGATGTCAGTAAGATGGTGCCCATGATGGCCCGGGCTAAACCAAAGCGCAGCAGCCTCAAACTCCGCATCGCGCTCGTTCTGGTTCTGGCTCTCGTCATCGGCTCACTTGCCTGGTGCCGCTGGGTCTACTGGCAAATTCGGGCCTACGCCGTCCAGGATCAGGCCGCGCCTTCTGATGCCATCGGCGTCCTCGGTGCGGCGGAGTACGACGGCCGCCCCTCCCCGGTCTACCGCGCCCGACTCAATCACGCCTACGACCTCTACCGCCGCGGCATCGCCCCCCTCATCATCACGCTGGGCGGATCCGGCGGCGACCAGTACTCCGAGGGTTCCGTGGGCCGCGGATACCTTGAGGGCCTCGGCGTCCCCGAGCAGGCCATCATCGCTGAAACCCAGAGCACCAACACCGAGGACCAGGCGCGCCGCATCGCCGTGATCGCCCACGCCAACAACCTGCGCCGCCTCGTCATCGTCAGCGACGGCACGCATCTCTTCCGCATTCACGAAATCTGCGCCGCAGACGGGCTTGCCGTTCTCACTTCGCCCCGTTCCACAGTCGCCATTGAGGGCAGCACGGGCGAGTTCGAGCGCTACATTCACGAGATCCTCAGCTACACGGCATGGCGCCTCGGTCTGCACTGAGCGGGCCTGCGAAGAAGACTCTTCGGTATCCCCGGTCCCCGAGTGCGAGGGACCGGGGGCACCCGCGGAAGTCCGGGGATTGTCCGCCCCCTGTTATGCTTTCTTCGTCATGAAACGTCGCGATCTCCTCAAGATTTCTCCTCTCGCCCTCGCCGCCACCGTAGGCCACGTCTCCCTCGCTGAAGCCCAGACCGATGCGCACGCAACGGAGGCGGTCTTCAACGTCCGCACCTTCGGCGCCACCGGCGACGGAAAAACCGTGGACACGCCCGCCATCAACAAGGCTATTGAAGCGGTCGCCGCAGCCGGTGGAGGCACGCTCGTCTTCCCTGAAGGCACCTACCTCTGCTTCACCATTCGCCTCAAGTCGAATGTCGATCTCTATCTTTCCCGCGGCTGCACCATCCTGGCCGCCGACTCGCCCCGGCCCGGCGACGCCTCCGGCTACAACGGCGGTGTCTACGATGCGGCCGAGCCCAACGATCCCTGGACCCCTTATCAGGACTACGGCCACAATCACTGGCGCAATTCGCTCTTCTATGCGGAGAACCAGCAGAATTTTTCCGTCCTCGGCCCGGGACTGATCTTCGGCAAGGGCCTGTCTCACGGCGGGCCCGACGTGCGCGGCGGGTACGAGGCCTTCAAGGCCGAACAGCCCGGCGTCGGCAACAAGACCTTCGCGCTCAAGAACTGCCACGGCGTCATCCTGCGCGACTTCAGCGTCCTCAAGGGCGGCCACTTCGCCCTGCTCGCCACCGGCGTTGACAACCTCACCCTCGACAATCTCCTCATTGACACCGATCGCGATGGCTTCGACATCGACTGCTGCCGCAACGTGCGCGTCTCCAACTGCTCCGTCAACTCACCCTGGGACGACGCCATCTGTCCCAAGTCAAGCTACGCGCTCGGCTATCAGCGCTCCACTGATAATGTGACCATCGCCAACAACTACGTCACGGGTACCTACGAGCTCGGCAGCATCATTGCCGGAACCTGGAAAAAGTTTGATGAAGACTCCAAGGTCTCGCGCAATGGCCGCATCAAGTGCGGCACCGAATCGAACGGCGG
>PLST01000153.1 GCA_003164255.1 Acidobacteriaceae bacterium
TATTCAATGCCGTTGTGAATCATCTTCACAAAGTGTCCGGCGCCGCCCGGGCCTACGTGTCCCCAGCCCTTGTCGGTCGCCGGCGCCAATGTCTCGAAGATAGGCCGCAGATGTTCGACCGGCTCCTTGTCGCCGCCGATCATCATGCTGTAACCCTCTTTCAGACCCCACACGCCGCCCGAGGTCCCCACGTCCACAAACTGGAATCCCTTCGCCGCAACTTCCGTGTGGCGCCGCATGGAATCCTTGTAGTTCGAGTTGCCTCCGTCGATCAAAATGTCGCCGGGACTGAGCAGCGGCTCGAGCTTCGCGATCGTCTGGTCCACAGGATCGCCCTGCGGCACCATGATCCAGATGGCCCTCCGCCCCTTCAGGTTCTTCGCAAGATCTTCGAGAGTCGAAACACCCACGTTGCCCGTAGCTGTCAGCTTGGCCACAGCATCGGCGTTGAAGTCGAAGCCCACCACCTGGTGCCCGCCCAGGCGCAGGCGCTCCGCCATATTGCCGCCCATCTTGCCCAGGCCAATCAGTCCCAGTTGCATAATCCCTCCGGGGAAAACCGTTATAGAACGCCCATTCTTGTCAACTCATGCCGTAGATCGGCCGACCCATCAAACCTGATTGCCTTCAGTCCCACCTGCATGGCCGCGACCACATTCTCTGTCCGGTCGTCGATAAACAACACCCGCTTTGCCGGCTTGCCCAGAATGTCGAGCGCCGTCTCGTAAATCGCCGCATCCGGCTTGCGCAGGCCCAGGTAGCACGAGCTCAAGGCCACATTGAAGTAGTTGCGCAGGCCGAATGTCTTGAACCGATATTCATTTGTTTCCCGCGCCTCGTTGTTCAGCGCGCCAAGCAAGCATTTGTTTGATGCCGAAAGCTCCTCAAGGGTTCCCAGGGCGCCATCGGCAAGGGGCTTTGACTGCTCCAGCATGAAACCGAAAAATTCGTAGTGCGTAAAACTGCGCGGCTCGTTAAAGACGGTTGCGTCCAGGTAGGCCTTGACTGAAATTGCGCCCCGCTCCCACGCCGCAAAAACCGCATGGTGACGCTGTTCGAACCCTGCCAGATCCAGATTGAAGTGTTCCGCCGCGAGCGCGCGTTCTCCGGTGTCCCAGCCATTGGTCAGCAGGACACCACCCACATCAAAGAGAATCACGTCGAAGGGGAACATCGGCGCCTTTCATTGTGCGTTGCCCAAATGAATCGCCCAAATGAATTTCTGATGAAGTGTGAGACGGCAGCTTGATCAGCGGGCCTCCCGCACTTCGCTGCCCCGGTCAATCTCTCGCCGTCAGGCTCTTGCCGTCAGGCGGGGCTGTTTGAGCCGTCCCCGCACTGATATTTCGCTTCCATGGCCAGCACTTTCTTGAAGCGCCGCGTGAACCGTTCTTCCTTGACGATGAACTGGGCACGAACAAACGCATCTACACACTCGAAGGCGAGGGCCGAGCCAATGATGCGCGCGCCCAGCACAATCACGTTCATGTCGTCGTGTTCCACGCCCTGGTGAGCAGAGTAAGTGTCGTGGCACATGCCGGCGCGGATGCCTGGAATTTTGTTGGCGGCCACGCACACGCCCACGCCCGAGCCGCAGATCAAGATTCCGCGGGGCGCATCGCCCAGCTTGACGGCCAGGCCCACTTTCTCGGCAAAGTCTGGATAGTCATCGAGGGGGTCTACCTCGTAGGCGCCGAGGTCGACGATCTCGTGGCCGGCCTTGGTGAGATAGTCACGGACTTCCTCCTTGAGAGGAAAGCCTGCGTGGTCGGAACCGATTGCGAGTTTCACGGCTAGCTCCTAGCTTCTAGCTCCTAGCTTCTAGCTCTTGCATGCCGGGCCGGAGAGTCAAAGCACTCACCGGCGGAGAAACATAGCTAGAGGCTAGAAGCTAGCGGCTGTTTTTACTTCAACAGCTTCTTCGCGCGCGCGGCAATGTTCTCTGGGCTGAATCCCAGCTCCTTCATCACTATCGGTCCTGGCGCTGAGGCTCCAAAACGGTCCAGGCCGATTACGTCGCCGTCGAGGCCCACGTACTTCCACCAGCCCTGCGTTGCGCCGGCTTCAATCGCGATGCGCGGCACGCCTCCCGGCAGTACGCTTGCTTTGTAGGCTGCCGACTGCTCTTCGAAAATTTTCCAGCTGGGCAGGCTGACGACGCGCGCCTTGATTCCATCGCCGGCGAGCAACTTTGCGGCATCGAGCGTGGGCCAGACTTCAGAGCCGGTGGCGATCAGCACCACCTGCGGATTTTCGACGTCCTGGAGCACGTAGCCGCCCTTGCTCACGTTCTCATAGGCGTTGTGCGCCACGGGGTCGATGATGGGAAGATCTTGCCGGCTCAGCGCAAAAAAGCATGGTCCCTTGCGTTCCAGCGCCAGCCGCCATACGGCAGCCGTCTCGTTCGCATCCGCCGGACGGAAATCGGTCATGTGCGGAACCGCGCGCAGGGCCATCAGGTGCTCAATTGGCTCGTGGGTCGGCCCGTCCTCGCCCACGCCGATGGAGTCGTGCGTGAACACAAAAAGCGAGTGAACCTCCATGAGGCATGCGATGCGCAACGCCGGTTTTGCATAATCACTGAACACAAAGAACGTCGATCCGAAAGGAATCAGCCCGCCGTGCGCCGCCATTCCATTCACCGCCGCGCACATGGCCAGCTCGCGCACGCCAAAAAACACGTTGCGCCCCGCCGGATCCACATGGAAGCTGACGCCCGGCTTGAAAATTGTCTTCGTTGACGCAGTCAGGTCCGCCGCTCCACCAAACAGTTCCGGCACATTCTCCGCAATCGCATTCATCACGCTGAAGCCGGCATTCCGTGTAGCCACGCCCTTGCCGACGGGGAAGCTTGGAATCGACTTCTCCCATCCGGCCTTCAGGTTGCCTGCCTGCGTGCGCTCAAACTGCGCCGCCAGTTCAGGAAACGCCACGGCGTAATTGGCGAACACGCTCTTCCACTCGGCTTCAAATTTGACGCCGCGCTCGCCGGCCTTGCGCCAGTTGGCCAGCGCGTCCTCAGGAAGATAAAAACTCTGGTCCTCGGGGAATCCGAAGAATTTCTTGGTCGCCGCCACGTCGGCCGCGCCCAGCGGCTCGCCGTGCGCCTTGCTGCTGCCTGCCTTGGGCGATCCGTAGCCGATCACAGTGCGCACGGCGATGAGTGAAGGCCGCTCTGTTTCCGCCTTGGCTGCTTCAATCGCCGCTTCAATCCCGGCCAGATCGTTGCCGTCCAACACCCGCTGCACATGCCAGTTGTAGGCCTCGAAGCGTTGGTACACATTCTCGGTAAAGCTCAGCTCGGTCGGCCCGTCGAGCGAGATCAGGTTGTCGTCGTAGAGCACGATCAGCTTGCCCAGGCCAAGCGTTCCGGCCAGCGAGGCCGCCTCGTGCGAAAGGCCTTCCATCATGTCGCCGTCGCCGCACAGCACAAATGTGTGGTGGTCCACCAGGTCGAAGCCCGGCTTGTTGTAGGTGGCCGCCAGGTGCACCTCGGCCATCGCCATGCCCACCGCCATGCCCAAGCCCTGGCCCAGTGGACCGGTGGTGGCTTCAACGCCGTCCAATACGCCGTACTCCGGGTGGCCCGGCGTCCGCGAGCCCCATTGCCTGAAGCTTTTCAGGTCGTCCATGGTCACGTTGTAGCCGGTGAGAAACAGCGTGGAATAAAGCAGCGCCGATGCATGCCCGTTCGACAGCACAAAGCGATCGCGATTGGCCCACTTGGCGTGCGCCGGATTGTGCCTCATCAGCTTGTGATACAGGAGATACGCGATGGGCGCACAGCCCAGAGGCGCGCCGGGATGGCCGCTGTTGGCCTTCTGTACCGTATCCACGGCCAGCAGCCGCAGTGTGTCAATTGAAAGCGTATCGAGAGAGGTATCGGTAAGGCTTGGAGTCATAGGAATTGAGTTTGAAGCTTGTCCTTTCACTGGGGGCCCGGGAGTGCTCCCTAAACTACTCGTTCGGCTGATTCAGTTGGCATCAACCTTGACAACCACATTGTATCCAAGCCAGGCGTCCTGTTCCGGCCAATAGAGGGTCCATTCCACAGCGCTCGATCCCGTTCCGGGCGTGATATCCGCGCTGAAGCCGGCGCTGCCCAGGTTGCGGCTCAGCAGTTTTTCCACGGTTTTCCAGACGTCTTCGGTCCACACCAGCTCAAAGTTTCGTTCGTCGAGGATCCGCAGTGTGTTTCCGGCGTCCATTCGCTGGATGGGCCTTAGCCGGCTGTAAATCTCCATATCGCGGCGGCGCTTCCCGCGCCCCTCCGGCTCGCAATAGCGCTCGTACACCGGGTCGACGCGGTCAAACACCTTGCCGTCGAGCGCCGACCGCAGCAGCTTAAGATACTCCGCATGAGCCCACACCAGCGGACACGCCGAACCCGCCGGCTCGCCCCGTTTCATGCTCCATTCGGGAATGTCTGCCTCGTCCCACACCTGCTCGGGCATCATCTGGCCGCAGGTGGCAAAGGCCTCATAGGTCCTGATGAGCACCTCAAATTCGTTGCCGGCCGCCAGTTCGTAGTGGGCCCGCTCGCCGATCAGCAGTGGCCACGGACGTCCTTGCCCCCAGCCCTGAAAGGGCCCTCCATCCGGCCTCTGTCCGTACCCGTCTTCGTTGTAGCGCAGCCAGCACGACCCCTGCGGCAATTCGCGCTTCAGCACCGCGTCGACAACCTTGAGCGAATCCACAATCAGCGGGTCGTCGGCGCGCCGAATGCCGTACCGCACCAGTTCAAGGAACCCCGCGTCGATAATCTCCCGAGCCTCAAACTCCGTGCGCGTGCCGGGCGGACGGTTTGCCAGGTGCAGAGTCTCGCGTCCGCAACCCTCATGGGCATAGGCCTCGCCGCACTCGGGCGGGCGGATGCGCATATAGTGCCGCTTGATTTCAGGAAGCAGAACGCCGTTGTTGGTCACCGTCCAGTCTTCGAGGTGCTTCTCGATCCAGTCGGCAAACTCCTCAAGGAACACTGCCAACTCGGCCGAATCGTGGGCGCGCACAATCTCCGCAGCACAGATGAGACCGGAGATCGCGGCCGCCAACGTGGAGGGCGAGTACCCGGGATTCTCCTCCCATCGCTCCTGGTTGGTGATGGGGCAGTGGCGCACGAGAAAGCCGGCCGCCCGCTCGACAAACGGAAAAATATCCATTGCGCCGAGTGCGTCGGCCTTCCAGAGCCGCCATGCCAGGATCACCGGATAGGCCACCTCATCCAGTTGCAGGCCCTTCCAGTAGGGGGTTCCATCGATCCAGAAATTTTGAGAGAACCCGCCGTCGGGATGCTGCGTGCAGGCGAGGTAAACCAATGCGCGGCGCGCGGTCTCGGCGCGTCCGCAAGCCATCAACGCGGTGGCGGTTTGCACCATATCGCGGGTCCACACCAGGTGGTAGCCGCCCAGGTCGTCGTCGCCCTTCACTTGGCCCCAGGGAATGGAGGCGGAAGCGACAAAGGCGCCGGAATAGGTCTTGTCCTCGTGCGCGAGCAAAACGTTGTGACTGGTGCGCATCAGCTTGCCGCCGTCGCCAGACCTGGCGGCCAGCCATTCCGGGTTGGCGGCCCGGCTCCACTGCGCGATGAAGCGGCGGCGATTCTCTTCGAAGGGCATCGCGAGAGAGCCCATCGTCTTCTGCAAAGCTGTGTGATGGCCTTCGCCAATGCCAAAGGCAAGGATGAACTCGTATCCGCCGGCCACCGGTTCGCACCTATTGTCCAGCTCCCCCAATAACGCGATGTTGCCATTGGTTGCGGAACCAAACTCCCAATCCATGCGGAAGTTTTCCATCAGGTCGCGCCAACCGTCGCTTGCGCCCACAAAGCCGCAGCTTACGCGCGAAAATCCGCAACTGGCGGCCATGGCCAGCGACCAGCCATCCTTCCATGCAAGCAGTGCTTTGTGTCCGGCAAGGTCGAGTGCTCGCGCGGAGTTGCCCGCCCCGCCGTTGTCCAAATGCGGCGCCAGCAGCGCATAGACCTTGAGCCGAGGCAACAGATCGGGGTGCCCCTCGAGCCGGACGCGCGTGAGCACCACGCTATGGTGCGGGTCGCAGATGATTTCCTTGGTTAGTTGGTAGCGGCCCTGGGGATCGCGGTTGATGTAGCGTACGCCCAGCGCTTCAGCGTCGACGTATTCAAACGTCGATTCCAAGTCGCGCTTTTCTTCGTGGAAGAATGTCTCGCCGTCGGTGACCAGGAATTCCATATCGCGCACCTGGGCGCGGTCGATGGTGGGGTGGTAGACCTCGTTCAGAACTCCGTGCGAGCAGGTGAACCAGATTCGGCTGGATGCCGAGTACGCCGTGCCCACCGCATCCTTCACGCTTGAAGTCCAGCGCGGCTCCAGGCCGGGCGCGCCAAACGCTTCGCCCTGCTGGTCAAGCCAAAGGTAATCTGCCATGTCGCTCATCGTTGCACGCAACTTTTCCTTGTCCGGTTGGATTTGCCGGCCGTCTTCTGCTGATTGTTCTCTTCGTCGTCTCTGTTCCGGGAGCAAAACGGGGAAGTGCGCGGCACAAATTCCAGCTCCGCGCAGGCCAGCGCCCAGTCGCCGCCCATTCTATCGATGTCCCGAACCCCTCAAAGGTTTCCCTGCCTCCGCCGATTCTCTTCAAAAGCGCACAACCAATGCATCGACCGGTCATTTCCTCGTACGCTCGCCCCTCGTTCCTCGCTTCATGCACCCCTCAAGCCATCTTTTGCATCAACTTATACTGAAGGTTCTGCCGACCCATGTGAAAATCTCATGGCATTGTTGAATTTCAGGCCGCTGAATGTCTCAGCCGCACACTTTCACTATCCACTGTCCAAGGTCCATTGTTC
>PLST01000355.1:0-4374 GCA_003164255.1 Acidobacteriaceae bacterium
CGAGGCTGATCTCGCGGGCAAACTAGCGGCCGAAGTCCGCATAGACGTCGCGGACTGGATCCGCAAGGCGTTCCCACGCAGAGCCGACCCGCTACTTATGGAACAGTGATTGAAAGCATCCCAGTGATTGCGCCGCCGGGGACTTTGTCTTCTTTTTCGCTATCGCAATATACGGGCGCCAACACCAACAGCGTAACTCTCTCGCCGGATGAAAAGACTCTATATGTGACCAATGGCAATCTGAATAACATCGCCGTGGTGGCATTGAACGGGTCCAACGTAAACGACCATGTTATGGGGCTGATTCCGACCGGCTGGTATCCTAACTCGGTCAGCATCAGCAAGGACGGAAGCTGGGCTTACGTCGTCAATTCCAAGTCACCAACTGGACCGAATATCAACTGGTGTTACGGTTTTGGACCCAGCACCTATCCAACCTGCATGCCTGCGAATGAATACAATCCGCAGTTGACCAAGGCCGGATTGCTCAGTTTCCCGCTCGCTGGCCTTACGGCGCAGCTTGCTTCGCTTACAGCACAGGTCACGACCAACAACCACTTCGCAACCGTTGAGACCCCGGCTGCCGCCTCAATCATGGCGGCCGTGCGCGGCGGAGTGCAGCACGTGATCTATATCCTCAAGGAAAACCGAACCTACGATCAGATCCTCGGCGACCTGGGCCGCGGCAATGGCGATCCGGCTTTGGCCATGTTCGGGCAGTCGATCACACCGAACGAGCATAACCTTGCGGAGCAATTCGTGACTCTCGATAACTTCCGCGCCACGGCTGAAACCAGCAACGACGGGTGGCCATGGAGCACCTCGGCGCGTGCTCCCGACGTCGTCGAACATAAGTTCCCAGTCAATTATGCGCAGAGAGGACTTAGCCTGGACACGGAAGGCCTGAATCGCAACGTGAATGTCGCACTGCCGACGCTGGCCCAGCGACAAGCGGCCAACCCGCTGATGTCGGGCGGAGCACTGTCGCCGAATGTAGCCGGTGGAGAGGACCTGCTGCCTGGACAAGCCGATGTAGACGCGCCCGATGGTCCGGACAACGAACTGAATACCGGGTATCTGTGGAACAACGCGCTGCGCGCGGGTCTCACCGTGCACGACTACGGATTCTTCGTCGATACGACATTTTACAACGAGCCCTCTTGCCAAACTCCGTTGGCGCACGACCCATTTTCCACCAATACCATCGTTGCTCCTTCTTCGAATGTCGCTCTCACCCCGTTCACAGATCCATACTTCCGCGGCTTCGATCCCGCATTCCCGGATTACTACCGATTCAAGGAGTGGCAGCGCGACTTCAATGCTAACTACGTAAACGGAGGCTTGCCCAATTTAATCCTGATCCGTTTTATGCACGATCACACCGGAAGCTTTGCGACCGCGATTGACGGCGTGAATACGCCGGAACGCGACGTGGCCGACAACGATTATGCGGTCGGCCTGGTCGTGCAGACGATCGCCAACAGCCCTATCTACAAAAACAACACGCTGATCTTTGTCGTCGAAGACGACTCGCAGGATGGCGGCGACCACGTGGACTCACACCGCACCACCGCCTTTGTGGTGGGTGCCTACGTGAGGAACGGAGTAGTCTCCACGGCGTATACCACTCTGGACTTTGTGCGCACCATGGAAGAGGTGATGGGCCTGCCGCCGATGAATCTGAATGACGCTCTAGCCACGCCCATGAGCGACGTCTTCAACACCACTCCCACCGCATGGAGTTTTACCGCGACTCCGTCCGCGATTCTCTACTGTACGAGTCTGCCTTTGCCGGGCCCTGCCCTACCCTGCAGGAATCCGACGCCGGATTTCAGGTATTGGGCGCGTGTGACCAAGGGAATGGACTTCAGCGATGCGGATCGCGTCGATGACGACACATTCAACCGCGTTCTCTGGCGAGGAATGATGGGAAACCGGCCATATCCCTCACGTCCCAGCGGCAAGGATCTAAGCCATAACCGCGAGAAGCTGCTCGCCGATTATCGGCGATCTCTCGAGCGTCGAACGGCAAGTACCAGCAAGCCTGCCGGGAACTGAACGGACTGGCTTGCGCGCGCGCCTGTAGATCCACCCTCAAGATGGATTTCCGGCGCGCGGCATTGCCCCGGCAACGGTTCATCCTAAACGCATACTTTTTTCTTATCTCGCTGCGATTGAGTCACGAGGCCAGGTTCGTCGCTGCGTGCCGCGTTCGAACTGGCCCCCCATTCAGAAGTGGAAGACCACGCCGTTGGAGAAGCGGATGTCGTACTGCCGGCTGTTGGTCGAGTTGGGCAGATGTGTGGCGATGAAATCGGCCTCAAGAAGGCGCAACGCAATGCGGCGCGTCAGGCGGATGTTGGCGCCGCCACCCAACTGAATCGCGCTGCTGTTGGCGCTCGTAGTGGTGCTGGAAGGTCCAGGAAAAAGACTGTTGGAAGCGAACACGCCGCCGCCCAGGAATTGGCCGTACAGATCTACAGCATGGGGGTTTTTCGGGACGAGGTGGAAGGTGTAGCGGGCGCCACCCATCACCGAAAACTGCGTCAGGTTCACGCCCGGCTCGATGTTGGACTTCGATTCGCCGTTGATGTCGACGACCAGGCCCAAGGCCTTCACTTTGCCGCCGAAGTTATAGGCTGCGTCCAGCGAGCCGCCCGGCAGAACGAAGCGATTGGTGGTGGAGGCGATCTTGGCCACCTTGTATGTGAAGTTCAAGGCGACATCGAACTTGTCAGATTCTGGTGTGGGCGCGGGCTGCGGTGCGCCGCCTGCGGAAGTTTGCCCTACGGCACCCAGAGGAGTCATTCCCAGAACCATCGCCAACGTTGCACAGACCGGCAGAATATTTTTCATCTCGTTCTTCTCCTTGATGTCGTTACTCGACCGTAAGTGAAACGCTGGCGGTATGATTCAGCGAGCCGGAAGTTCCAGTCACTGTAATGCTTGAAGTAGCCGGCGCCTGTCCGAAGTAGCCGGTGGAGACACCGCCGCAACCGTTCAGGGCGCCCGCGGCGGTGAGTCCGGCAGCGACGAGCAGCATGAGTGAGAGCATGCGGCTCAGCCTACGGCCGGTGCGGCGGAATCTGCCGGCAAGCGGCAGCAGGAGAAGCGCCACGGCCACGAGGGGCCATCGGGCGCCCTGAACGGGTGATTGGTTGTGCGAAAGCGTGGTGATGGGCGTGATCACGGTGAGAGTGACGGTGGTCGAGCCCGCGCCCGATGCGATGGAGGTGGGAGAGAAGGTCGCCGTGGCGCCCTTTGGCAGACCGCTGACAGTCAACGTGATCGCCGCCGGGAAAGTGGTGGCCGGCGAAACCGGACTCACCATAAAGGTGAAGGTGGCCGCCAAACCGGGTTCAATGGTTGCGGTAGTCGGCGAGTTGGCAGTCACCGAGAAGTCTTCAACCAACTCGGTGAGCGTGGTGGTGGTGGAGGCCTGGTTGTTCGAGTCACCGAGGTAACTAGCGGTGATCGCGTGCGAGCCGGTAGCCAGGCTGGTCGTGGTCAGCTTGGCGATGGCCGAGGCGCCCGAGCCCGAGGCGCTCAGCGTTCCCGTTCCGATCGCGGTCGACCCGTCGTAGAAGGTCACCGAACCGGTGGGCACGATGCTTCCCGAGGTCGGAGTCACGGTAGCCGTGAAGGTGACGGAGTTCAAAAGGAAAACGGGGTTGGCGTTTGAGGCGAGCGTTGTCGCAGTGGGCTGCGTGCTGATGACGATTACCGTTGCGCACGCTTGCGACGAGCTGTAGTCCGCCGAGTAGAAAGACGACGGAGTCCACTGCACACAGAGTTGATCGTTGCCGACGGGCAGCACCGTGCTGGAGTTGGCGACTGTGCCGCCCACCGGGCCGACATAGTAGACGAAGCTGCCGTACTCGGCCACGTTGGTCGAGCCTGCGGACACCGAGGCATTGAACTGCCCGGAGCCGAGCCGCGCGGGAGAAATGATGGGCGTGGCCGGCGTCCAACTGATGGCGGTGGATGCAGCGTTGACCGTGATGGGCAGGCACTCGGAGGCTGCGGTGTACTGCGACGAGTAGCTGGACGCAGGCGTCCACTGCACACACAAAGTTTGGGCACCGCCCTGCAGAACGGTGCCGCTGGTGGCCACTGTTCCGCCCACCGAGCCGACATAGTAAGTAAACGTGCCATCGGCGCCGATGTTGGTGCTGCTGTAAGTGGCCGTGGCGGCAAAGTCGCCCGATCCCAGCGTTGCGCCGTAGGTGATGGGCGTCGCTGGTGTCCAGTTGATGGTGGGCGTTGCGGCTGAGAGTGTGGTGAACGTCAGGTCACTCCCGTAGGCGGTCCCTATCGAATTTATGGCGTATGCGCGGACATGGTACATCGTGTTTAAGGCGAGGCCAGTCATCG
>PLST01000355.1:4402-4553 GCA_003164255.1 Acidobacteriaceae bacterium
ACATTGCCGCCTCCGGTTGCCGTGGTCTGCGTGATCGCGCTGGCCGCAGCAGTGGTAACCGTGGGCACAGCGGGACCTCCTATGCCGGTGCCGCTTGTCAGGATCGTCTGTGTGGCGGGCTGGCCATAGAATGCGTTGTCCGTCATAACGA
>PLST01000039.1 GCA_003164255.1 Acidobacteriaceae bacterium
TTGTCCATGCCGGTGAAGTCGCATATCTTTCGCGCTGAGTCGTGAGCAGAACCTTGCGAATGGCGCGATCTATCCTTTCACTGAATTCTCCTTGAGATTGGACTAGTGCGCCCTTTTGCAAAGAATAGTGTATTTCAAAGTCTGAGCGACTCAGGGTTGTGGCTGCGTCATCCCAGACTCGGCTCGCTAAAGATCCGGCCTGTGCCCTTTGCCTTAGGAGAACATGCGTTCCCCAGTTCTGCACGGTTGATTCCATAATGCAATTGACTGGGGTCTCCGTATCGATCTCATCACCTACGTGGAATGTGACGATATCGACCGTGCCAGCGCCAACATCCACAAGAAGATGCAAATCCCGTTGCCTTTGCGCTGAACAACGGTAGGAGTGGATTTGTGCGGCAAATTCAGGGATAGCCTCTACCATATCCCAAACCAACTGCCCAGGACTCGATGGTGCCCTGCTTTCGACAGACAAGAGCGCGTCTTTAGCACCGGAGAACGTGATCGGACCTGCCGTGCAGCCGAGTCGCCAACCTGCCAGAGCGAGAGACCGGTATAAGGTACGGGTTACTTCGTCGTCCCAGGAAGAGGCTGGAAGGCCCACATTGAGCGCCCAGTCGAGCTGGTAACCCTCAACGACTTTCCGATGTTCTGAAAACAGCCAGGAGCGCGCGTAACGAGATGTGAGAGCGATGAATATGGTTGCATTGAGTTTGTCTTCTTCAGTAGGTGTTCCGAGGAGCGCCATCTTCAGGTCGGTGAATTGTCTTGCCCCCTGCACGTTTCCGAGAACGCAAGTTCCATCGGATAATGTCGAGAAGACGCTTGGAAGCAGAAATGGAGATGCAATCCTGACCGCTCTGTCCCAGTGAACAACGTAGGATGAATTGCGCACTTGGACACATGCTTTTGTGAAAGCAGTTCCGAAATCCAACCCTACTGTGCACATCGAGCGTAAGCCTGGTCGAACGTTCCCGACTTTAGTCTGAGATCCGAATTGCTGCCAACTTTGATCTTGGAAGGTCTCGCAGCCGGGATGCTTAATCCGATGTTCTGTCATCACGGGACCTGACGATACTGGAGTTTTTGAAATTCCAGTGGCAGGTGCATTAGTAGGTGAAGCGCCGACTCGTTGGTTAGGTATGGATGGCGCTTGGGGTGTAGGCTTTACTGCTTGCTTCGAGGCATGAAACACATCACTTCTCGCTTTAGAACTATCCGGAGGGAGAGTGCTAGTTCGAGTTATGTTGAGTACTTGAGGGCGGTTGGGCTCGGGGCTGCGCTTCTCTTCGGCGGCTTTTGAACTGATCCCAATTGCCTTAGCGATCTTCTTCAGTGCTTGCTTCCAATCGATCATGAGAACGCTTCTCCTTCAACGTTGATGACGCCTCTTCCAACAGTCTCGCGATGGGAATCGATCCGTAGTGTTGCCGCGAGCTTGGCTTCTTGGATTCCGAATCGCTCCCGTAGACGCTCGATGGTCTTTTCGGATGCTCTTACAAGACCTCTGCTGCGTGGCTCATCCCCAAGATTTGCAATTCGCTGTCGTTCGGTAGCCAGCTTGCGGTCTCTGTACGCCTTGATCGATTGCAGTTGAAATTGAACACGGTCTGCATTTTCGGCATCTTTCTGCATCTTTTCATTGCCGAAGTCCGTAACCAGTTCCAATTCGCATTCCTCCAAAGCATTTGCCGCACTCTGATGGTCAAGGGCTGCGGTTGCTTCTGGCCAGTCCAATCCAAACATTCTGGCCGAATTGACGATCCCCAACGATTCTTCTGGAGAAAGGACCTTGAGAGAATTAACGTCTACGACCCTGGCTCGAATTGCTTCTTCCGTTCGTAAGCCATTGAAGGTCCAGCGCTGAACGCTAAACGCAAATTGGCCGGGGCGGAGCCGTTCGCCGCCCTTGGCACTCCCAGAAACCGCAACGGAGATCAGGTCAATTGATTCGGCACGATTCTTCTGAAGTTCCTCGCTGATGAAACGAACGAATGGGTGGAACTGACTAATCACTTCGGCGCCCGCGCTCCTAGTGCGGACATTGTTCGCAAAGCGGCATTGCCGAATGCCGCCTTCGGCCAAGCGCGTTAGGCCGTACAATCGCTTTTCGGATATAAAGCCTTCGAGCTTTGCCAGAGTTGCTGGCGGCAACGTGAGTTCTATTTCGTAGTGATCGTCGCCTGACTGGAACCATCGATAGCCCTGCGCATACTTGTTCAGGTAATCTCGCACATAGAGCAGAAGATCGTCGTCAGAGATGTGGCGGGAGAAGTCCTGCGCAGCGTGTACTCTCTTAAGAATATGATCGCTGTGGGCGATCAACTGACCAGCCTGCTCTTCAAGAGCGCGTTCTTCTTGGCTGCGTCGTTCCAACGCTAAGGCAGTCTGACTGATTCGAGCCTCCTCCTCCTTGGGTGTCAATCGTCCTGTCAGCAAATCAGCAGTCAACTGTTGGATTTCTTCGCCTAACACCGCTTCCAGGCTTCCGAGCGCTCTCTCAAAAAGGTTAAGACGTTCGTATAGCCGTTGCACGATTCGTGAGTCTATCGTACCGGCATAGACCAAATTGAGAATATCGATCCGTTCGGCAGTTTGACCGATCCGGTCGATACGGCCGATACGCTGTTCTACCTTCATGGGGTTCCATGGGAGGTCGTAATTCACGAGGAAACGGCAAAATTGGAGGTCAACACCCTCGCTCGCCACTTCCGACGAAAGGAGAATTCGAATGTCCGGCTCGTTCCTGAATCGCTCAATCATCTCTGACTTGTCTTCCTGCATACCCCCGGTGAGAACCAAGCCTTGGATACCAGCTTCTCTCAATCTCCTCTCCAAGTAATGCAGCGTCCCTCGGAAATACGAAAACAGAACCACCTTTTCGTTGGGATATTGGTTGAAAAAGTCGCTCAGTAGCTGGGAGAGGCATTTGAATTTTGAGTCGGTACGCCGAAGTGCTTGAATGTCGTATTTGTCGCGAATCTTATCCAGAAGAAATCGCCGAAAGAACGTGAGAGGCTTCTTGTTTGGTTCGACGCCGATATCTTCGTACAGCAACTCCTCATCTTCTTCGTCTTCGTCCTGGGCATTCCAGGAGGATGCTGCTGCATACATACAGCTGGAAAGCTGGCGCTGCGGGGTTGCGAGGAGAAAACCGTCGGAGACATTCTTTAATTCGGCATAATCCCTGATGGCATCGGTGACTAAGAAATAGAAATCGCTCTCTGCTTCACTCATCGCGATCGAATGCACCACGGGATGACGAACAACCTTTCGTTCAGTGACATCTATCTTTCGTGTTCGGGTAAGGACCCTACTCAGAGAATTGACCCGCTCGATTCGGTCTGCAATCTGAACACGTTCAGAAATATCCCACGGTCGCCCTCGCCTGGAGGTGAGTTCATTGGCAAGGGACTCCAACTGCTTTGAACTGGCCAGAACAGGGTTTTGACGGGCGAAGTTTATAAGCGCCAGTACGGCATCCGGATTGTTTTCTTGGGCAAGGGCCGTCAATCGCGCTTTGACGAGAGGTTCGTTTGCCAGAAGAACATCCTGAAACTGTTCGCGGAACCGAAAGGTATCAGGGTCTACGAGGCTCAGAAGGGAGAAGAGGTCTTCACTCTTGAGATTGATCGGGGTCGCAGACAGAAGCACAATGTTGTCTGTCACCTCTCGGAGTAACTTCCCGAGCTGATGGGACGCTGTCGAAGGGTTTCGCATGTAGTGCGCTTCATCAATAATCACCAGGTCCAGCAGCGGTTCCCTCCCAGACGCGTCCTTCAGCAATCGGGCGAGACGGTGCTTGTCGGTGGCTTGTTCGACGTCATCCTCCCAACCAACGGGAGGTCGAATGCCCTGGATGCTTGCGATGAGAGCCTGACTGGCCGGGAACTCAACGTTGGGTTGGGAAAGCTCGGTTACCAAGCCGGAGGTGTCAACGATTCGGGCATCTACTCCGAAGCGGTTTCGAAGCTCCAGACGCCACTTGTCACAGAGCATCTTGGGGCAAATGACGAGTAGCCGCCGCGCATCCATTCGTGCCCGGAGTTCGGTCCAAATCAATCCAGCTTCGATTGTCTTGCCAAGGCCAACCTCGTCAGCGATCAGGATTCCGCGGGATGGAGAGTCAAGGAATGAAAGGACAGGCTTGTATTGGTGCGCGTAGAAATCGGTGTTCGTCGTGTGCATGCTGTACACAACGTCAGCAAGTCCGCCCGACAACTGGATGTGCGTAAGCCGCCGGCGAAGATCTGCCGAGCGTCCGAATCGCCCGGTTCGAAGGGCCTCGCTATCCTCTGGAGGCGGTTCGTCGAGAAGCTCCAATTCGTAATCTGGATACCAGGTCAGGCCGTCAATTCGAACCTGAATCATACGCATCGATCCTTGGACCCGACTGCGACCAGTACACGCTCCGACTCGCGAAGGATCATTCCTCAAACGCATCTGAGTGCCTTC
>PLST01000494.1 GCA_003164255.1 Acidobacteriaceae bacterium
ATCAATACCGCCAAGGCGGCTGCTTACTCGGGGATGCTGATGCTTTTTCCGGCGCTGCTGGTGGCGACCACGCTGCTGTCGCAGGTGCAGGAAGGCAGCACGATGGTGGGCGAGGTTCGAACGCTCTTTGATCAATTTCTACCCGCCGATACGATGGACCTTCTGCAGTCGTATGTACTGACCCGGCGGATTTACTCAGGACAACTGTTGTTGTCTGCCACAAGCCTGAGCATTTTTGCCGGTCTCGGTTTGATGCTGTCGCTGATGGAGGGATTTCGCCGCGCGTACCAGATTCCGCACGAAGCATGGGGATTTGGGGGACGCCGTTTGCGGGCGCTGCTGCTGGTGCCGATTGCCCTGGTTCCTCTTTCAGTGGCCACCCTGGTGATCGTGTTTGGCCATCAGATTGAAACATGGATGGTCGAAAACGCGAACGGGCACGAACTCCGCCACGTGGTGCTGTTCTTCTGGCGCATGGTACGGTGGTCGATTGCCTTGTTTACCAGTGTTACGGTGCTGGCGGCTCTCTACCACTTTGGCACGAAGAGAAAAGAGCATTGGTTCCGGGTGGCGCCGGGAGCAGTGGCGGGCACGCTTTTGTGGTTTCCGTCCACGCTTGCTTTTGGGTGGTATGTGACGCGGGTTGCGGACTACTCAATGTTTTACGGTTCATTTGGCGCCGGCATCGCGACGCTTGTCTGGCTCTACATCACCGCTTTCAGCGTGCTGGTTGGTGCTGAGCTGAATGGGGTTCTTTATGGCGATCGCCAGGAGCAGCTCTCCAACCAGATTTTTACGGAACGGCTGACGGATTCAACCTCGCCCGAAGAGTAGCAGACACCCGTGGTCCGCCAGGGCCGCACAGAAAAGCTGCATGTACAATAAGGGTAGACGATCCCTGCTGCCCCTTTCTGTTCCCCTAAGCCTTTTGCCTATATTGAAGTTCTTTTCGAGGAGCTATCGCTATGTCGCTCGCTGAAGTTGGTCTCTCCGGGTCCCCGTCTCAACGCCGCGCAAAGATTGTCGCCACGCTGGGACCTGCCTCGAACACCGAGCCCGTGGTGCGCGACCTGGTTCGAGCCGGTGTGGATGTGATGCGATTGAATTTTTCGCATGGTTCCCACGAGCGGAAGCTGCACGTGATGCGGCTGATTCGCAAAGTCAGCCGGGAAGAACGTAAACCACTTTGCATTTTGGGCGACCTGCAGGGACCCAAGATCCGCACTTCCACGTTGAAAGATCACCAGGCAGTGCTGCTGAAAGCCGGCGGACGCCTCACGATTACTCCACGGGACGTTCCGGGCACCTCACAACTGGTTGGCACAACCTTCAAAACCCTGGCAGAAAACGTGGAGCAGGGATCACGGATTCTACTTTCAGACGGGCTGATTGAGTTACGCGTTCGCGAGGTGATAGGCGACGATGTGTCGTGCGACGTGGTCAACGGCGGCATGCTCGGCGAGAACAAAGGCATCAATCTGCCGGGGATCCTTGTGCGGGTTCCATCGCTTACGGAGAAAGACACCGAGGATCTGGAGTTTGCACTGAAGAACGGCGTTGATGCGATTGCAGTCTCGTTTGTGCGGACAGCCGAGGACGTGCGCCTGGTGCGCAACCGGGTTGCCGCACTTGGCTTTGAAACCTGGATCATTGCCAAGCTGGAGAAGCCGCAGGCCATCGAACACCTAGACAGCATTTTGCAGGCAGCCGACGGCATCATGGTTGCTCGTGGCGACCTCGGCGTGGAGTTGCCGCCGGAGATGGTTCCCGCGATTCAGAAGCACATTATTCGACGCGCGGCAGACTACTCAAAGCCGGTGATCACCGCAACCCAGATGCTGGAGTCGATGATCGAGAACCCGAGGCCGACGCGCGCCGAAGTCTCCGATGTGGCCAATGCGGTTTACGATGGCACCGATGCCGTGATGCTCTCAGGGGAATCGGCAGTGGGCAAGTATCCTGTGGAAGCAGTTTCGATGATGGCGAGGATTGTGTCAGAGGCGGAGCGCGACATGAAGGAGCAGAACCCCTACGAGGCGCGCGTTCGGCAGGCTCACCTTTCGATTGCCGAGACGATCTGCGAAGCCACTGCCCACGCGGCAGACGACCTTGACCTGCGCGGCGTTGCGCTTTTCACCGAGTCAGGCGGAACCGCACGGCAACTGTCAAAGTACCATCCGTCGGCGCCGATCTTTGCTCTCAGCCCGCTCGAGGTGACAATCAATCGTCTGAGTATGCTGTGGGGCACCACGCCGATCCATTGCCCAAAGATCAACTCGACGGAAGCCCTCGTAGATTGCGCTGAGAGCTTGCTTGAGCAGAACGGATATGTTCGTTCCCGCGAGGTGATCGCCATTGTGGCCGGAACGCGCACCAAATCCGGTTCGACGAACTTTATGCGCCTGCACGTGATGGGCGATGCAAAGGCCGAGGGCTCACGTTTTCAAGCCCCACATGATGTGATGTCGACGACGGAAGCGAAACCGAAGCGCGCGGCAGCCAAAAAGCCGAAGACGTTCACGAGATATCCTTCGCCGAATCCTCCAAAAATCTCAAATCCATAAGATCGACGGCGAGCCGAGCGAAGAATAACGCCACACCCTTGCGGGGTGGCGTTTTTGTTGCGGTGCGCGACTGTTGTCGGCCGACTGCGGTGATTATCTCTAGCGATCTTTGACTTCGTAGCGGGCAACCATTCCGGCAAGCATGTGGTCACTAATGTGGCAGTGATAGAGCCAGATTCCGGTGGCGTCGGGGACCATGTCTGCAGTGACCATCTGTGCCGAGGTGACTGAGAGTACGTCCGTTCGCTGGCCGGAGATGAGAACTGTATTGCCGTGCCAGTGTGGAGTATGGCCGTTGTTGAAGTCGCCAAGCGTGGCCACGTACCAGCGTACGTGATCGCCGATCTTCATGGTCATCATTGGCATGTTGCCGTAGATGAATCCGTTGATGGACCATTTGATGTTGGTGGCCGCAAAGCCCGTGGTGGCGATCGTGCCGACGATGCCGGTGGACGTGGCCAAGCCGAAATCCGTTTTCTTGACGCCGTTTGGATCGGAGGTATGCTCGCGGATATTGTCGTCGAGATACCAGCTTTCATTTTCGTTGATGGCGATGTAGATGGAGACGAACTCGTGGTCGACGTCCTTCGGCCTGCCATCGGGGAGGTCGTTGCCGCGGCGCGTGACGACAATTCCGCCGAAGAGGCCGGAGGCCACGTCGCGCAGCTCGTCGCAATGGGAGTGGTAGAGCCAGAAGAGGGAACTGGGGTCGGCGGGGCCAGGCCCGGCACGATCGGGGATTCTCCAAGTGTAATTGTGGGTGGCGCCGGGAGCGACGCAGCCATCTTCCTTGTCCTTGCCGCTGGTGCCGTCGTTGTAATCAGCGCCCTCAGAGTCCTTCTCGTACAAAACGCCGTGAGGATGCATGCTGTACGGGTGAGTCGCGTTGTTCTTGAAGACGACCTTGATGGTGTCGCCGACCGCGCCGCGAAGGATGGGGCCGACGAGGCCGAGGTACGCGTCCTGCGGCGAGCGGGGTTTGAGCGTAGTGAAGGTTGCATCGGTGTATTCGCGGTAGATGGCCTTCTTGTTGATGCGGCCGATCTGGTGAGGTCCGGGTTCGGTGAAGCCCTTGGCAATGTCGTCGAAGTCCATGCCCATGGCGTCGTCGCGGCCTGAGGGCGCGTAATTCCATTCCACTTCGTCGGCGACGACGTAATAGGTGCGCGTTGTGCCCGGCTTAGGCGCGGCTGCTCCGGATTTGGCACGAGCCGGCTGCGCGCAGAGAATTGCGCCGACCAGGCCAAGGGCGCAAACCATGGCGCCTCTCACACTTTTCATACCCATCTTTCCTCCGAGGGGAATGGTTAGCGGCTCACAGGGCCAGGGCTGCCCTGTGTGATTGTTCTGTTGATTAAGGGGATTTGAAACGAATGGGGTCGGGCTGTCAACGCAAAACGGCGAGGGTATGGATTCTGTGGTATCCCACCCTTGACACCAAGAGCGGGTCAAGGGTGGGGCGCGCGTCCAGAACCCGGAGTTTTGTCGAATCCCACTCATGCGCTCAGCCACCCCTCGGACGAAGACCTGTCCGTGGTGACCCCGGCACCGCGCATGAATGGGGCACAAGGCCTATTTTGCGGCGAGCTGACGGAGGACGTACTGGAGTATCCCGCCGTGCTCGAAGTAGCCGATTTCCTGTGGAGTGTCAATGCGGACCGTCGCGTTGAACGTCTTTACCTTGCCATCGGCGCTGGTTGCTTTGACGGCGATGGTGCGGCCGTTGGTGAGTTTGTCTTTGAGCAGCGTGGTGAGGCCAGGAAAGTCGTAGACCTCCTCGCCGGAGAGACCGAGCGACTCGACATTCTGGCCAGCTTCAAACTGCAGTGGCAGAATCCCCATGCCGACGAGGTTGGAGCGATGAATGCGCTCGTAACTTTCGGCAATGACGGCGCGAATGCCGAGGAGTTTTGGTCCCTTGGCCGCCCAGTCGCGAGATGAACCGGAGCCGTATTCCTTGCCGGCAAGGATGATGAGCGGAGTTCCGCGCTCAGCGTATTTCACGCTAGCGTCAAAGATGGACATCTGCTCGCTTTCAGGCAGCAGGCGGGTGACGCCGCCTTCCGTTCCCGGCGCGAGCTTGTTGCGCAGGCGCACATTGGCGAAGGTGCCACGGACCATGACCTCATGATTGCCGCGGCGCGAGCCGTAGCTGTTGAAGTCGGCCGGCTTGACGCCATGTTCGGCGAGATACTTTCCGGCCGGACCGCTGGCCTTGATGTTGCCGGCTGGGGAGATGTGGTCAGTGGTGACGGAGTCGCCGAGCACGGCGAGGACGCGCGCGCCGGCGATATCGGTGACGGGGGCGGGCTTTGCGGTCATGCCGTCGAAGTACGGCGCCTGACGAATGTAGGTGGAATCGGGCTCCCACTGGTAAACGTCGCCGGTGGGGAAGCTGAGGCCCTGCCAACTTGCATCACCGGCTGAGACGGTGGCGTACTCCTTGCGAAAACCCTCGCGGGTTACGCCTTTTTCGATTGCTTGAGCAACTTCGGCCTGGGTGGGCCAGATGTCCTTGAGGTAAACCGGATTTCCGGCTTTGTCGGTTCCCAACGGATCGGTGTCGAAGTTGTGGCCGATTTTGCCGGCGAGCGCGTAGGCGACGACCAGCGGCGGGCTCATGAGGTAATTGGCGCGCACGTCGACATTCACGCGGCCCTCAAAGTTGCGATTGCCGGAAAGGACGCTGACGGCGACAAGGCCATGCTCATCGATGCTTTTGGAGACGTCGGAGGGCAGGGGGCCGGAGTTGCCGATGCAGGTGGTGCAGCCGTAGCCGACCACGTTGAAGCGGAGCTTCTCAAGATAAGGCAGGAGACCTGCCCTGGTGTAGTAGTCGGTAACAACGCGGGAGCCGGGAGCGAGCGAGGTTTTGACCCATGGGGGCACGCTGAGGCCCTTCTCGACTGCTTTCTTGGCGAGGATGCCGGCTGCGACCATCACGGAGGGGTTGGATGTGTTTGTGCAACTAGTGATGGCGGCAATGACAACGGAGCCGTGATCGAGATACTTGTCCGGATCGATCTTGAAACGTTCTTTTACGGTGGTTGTCACGTGTCCAGTTTGAAATGTACCGGCAGGCAGGCTTGCGGTTGAGGAACCTTCATTCTCCTCGGCGAGCGCGGCATCGGTAACGCTGACGCGCTGCCACGCTTCCGCAGTGCGCGTGCCGAGCGGCTTGGCTGTTGGAGACAGAAGCGAAGGAAGCTGCTGCGCGAAGCTGGCAGCCGCGTCCTTGAGCAGCACACGATCCTGCGGACGCTTGGGACCGGCAAGGCTGGGCTCGACGGTGGCCAGATCGAGCTCGAGCGTCTGGGTGTAAACGGCCTCAGGCGATGACGCCGTGTGGAAGAGCCCCTGTTCCTTGTAGTAGGCCTCGACCAGCGCGATCTGCTCTTCACTACGGCCGGTCAGGCGCAAATAACGCAGGGTTTCCGCATCGACGGGGAAGATGCCGCAGGTGGCACCGTACTCGGGCGCCATGTTGCTGATGGTGGCGCGATCAGCCAGCGGCAGGGCGGCGATTCCGGGACCGTAGAACTCAACGAACTTGCCGACCACGCCGAGCTTGCGCAGCGCCTGGGTGACGGTGAGAACGAGATCGGTGGCCGTTGCGCCCTCGCGGAGCTTGCCGGTGAGCTTGTAGCCGACAACCTGCGGTACGAGCATGGAGACAGGCTGGCCGAGCATGGCCGCCTCGGCCTCAATGCCGCCGACGCCCCATCCGAGCACGCCGAGGCCATTGATCATGGTGGTGTGGGAGTCAGTGCCGACAACGGTGTCAGGATAGGCGAGCTGCTCGCCGTCGACTTCGCCGGTGAAGACAACGCGCGCCAGATATTCGAGGTTCACCTGGTGGCAGATGCCCATGCCGGGCGGGACGGCGGAGAAGTTGCGGAAGGCTGTCTGGCCCCACTTGAGGAAGGCATAGCGCTCGCGGTTGCGCTGGAACTCGAGCAGCGAATTTGCTGCATAGGCCCCGGTGGTGCCGTATTCGTCGACCTGGACGGAGTGGTCGATGACGAGTTCTGCTGGAACAAGGGGATTGACGCGCTCAGGATTGCCGCCGAGCTTGCGGATTGCGTCGCGCATGGCGGCGAGGTCAACCACTGCGGGGACGCCAGTGAAGTCCTGCATGAGGACGCGGGCGGGCAT
>PLST01000442.1:0-1834 GCA_003164255.1 Acidobacteriaceae bacterium
CATCATCATCGACGAACTGGCCGACCTCATGCAGCTCTACCGCGCCAACGTCGAGGAATCCATCACCCTTCTCGCGCAGATGGCCCGCGCCGTCGGCATTCATCTCATCCTTGCCACGCAGCGCCCCAGCGTCGACGTCATCACCGGCCTCATCAAGGCCAACGTGCCCACGCGCATCAGCTTCCGCCTGGCCACCAAGGTCGACTCCCGCACCATTCTCGACACCAATGGCGCAGAAGCATTGCTCGGCCGCGGCGACATGCTCTTCCTGCCTCCCGGAACCAGCCGCCTCATGCGTCTCCACGCGCCTTATGTCAGCGAGAAGGAAACCGCCGCCGTCGTCGCCTTTTGGAAGGAACAGGGCCAGGCAGAATACGTCGAAGGCTTCCTCGAGTCGCCCAGGGATGAGCGCCCCAGCGTTGACGGCTCCAATCCCGACCCCGACGAAAACGACACCATGTTCGACGACGCCGTCCGTCTAGTCTTCGAATTCGGCAAGGCCTCCACGTCACTGCTGCAGCGTCGCCTGCGCATCGGCTACGGCCGCGCAGCCCACCTCATCGACCTCATGGAGCGCGACGGCCTCGTCGGCCCTGCTGAAGGTACGCGTCCCCGCGAACTCCTCAAGGCCCCCGGCTGGCTCCACGAAGTCATGGCCGGCAACGAATAATTCAATTTCCGCAACGAACTCACGCTATCTTGGTCGCGCCAGCGCGCCTGCTGGGGAATCGGCAAGGTACAGCGATCTGTACGGCGATTCGGGCGTGCGGACCGGCTGCGCGCCGCCTTTCTGCCCACGCAGCGAAAAGCCGCTCCAATTGACCCCGCCGCACTTTCCACTCCCGGCCCTGTCGCAATCAAGGGGCCCTGTGCTACACTTCGTCGAGTAAACGCTTACCCGACGCCGCCCGTCTCCTGTTTCGCCCGTTCTTCCGGACTTCTTCCGGTTGGCCTTCCAGGATCCGGGTCGTTCAACGCGGGCTCGGTTTCCCGCTTGACAGATGTCGGGGTAAAACCATTTACTTAAGGGCGATCGTTCACCGGCTCATGTGAACGTGTTCGGCCGATTCAGGTGACTTGCATGTTCGGTTTCGTCTCATCTCCACTCTCCGCCGGCTCCTTCGGCTCGCTTCCGGCATTGCTGGCCTTCAGCACGGAACCGCTGGCGCATCTGCGCCTGCTCGATATCTTCGTCATCGCCATTTACTTCGTCATGGTCATCTGGATTGGCTTCTACCTCAAGGGCCGCTCTAACACCAGCGAAGAGTTCTTCATGGCGGGCCGCGAGATGACCGCATGGATCGCCGGCCTGAGCTTCGTCTCCGCAAACCTTGGTTCGCTTGAGCTCATGGGTTGGGCCGGCTCCGCCTACCAGTACGGCATCCTCGCCACACATTGGTATTGGATCGGCGCCATCCCCGCCATGGTCTTCCTCGGCCTGGTCATGATGCCCTTCTACTACGTGTGCAAGACGCACTCGGTCCCTGGCTATCTCGACCTGCGCTTTGGCGGAGCGGCACGCAGCGTGGCCGCCTTCTCCTTCGCCATCGAAATGATCCTCATGAGCGGCGTCAACATGTTCGCCATGGCAGTCGTCATGAAGGTGGTCCTCGGTTGGGATATCAGCTTCAGCATCTTTGTCTCGTCCATTGCGGTTGCCGTCTACGTCGGACTCGGCGGCCTGCGCTCCGCCATCTTCAACGAGGTTTTGCAATTCGTCCTCATCTGGGGCGGCGCACTGCTGGTTCCCATCCTCGGCCTCATTCAGACCGGCGGCGTCGCCGGCCTCAAGCGGCAGATCATGACCAACATGCAGTCGATGACCGGCGTGAAG
>PLST01000442.1:1849-5454 GCA_003164255.1 Acidobacteriaceae bacterium
AACCTGCGCGCCGCGCGCATGGCCCCCATCATCGCCTCGTTCTTCAAAATGGCTGTTCCGTTCATCGTCATTCTGCCCGGCCTGCTCGGCCTGGTGCTGTTGCAGAATCCCGATGGCAGCCGCCGCCAGTTAGTCGGCGAAGATGTGGTGGCCGCCTGCTCTGTCTCCTCCTCCGGTCAGGTCGACGACGCGGCCTCCTGCTCCGCGGCCATGTCAAAAACATCGCTGCCAGCCGAATACCAGCAGAAGGTCCTCAGTGGAGCGCCCGGCGCGGAACTGCACAGCTACAACCAGGCTCTGCCGCTCATGATGGTCCGCTATCTTGGCCCCGGACTTCTCGGCCTCGGCATTACCGCTCTCATCGCCGGCTTCATGAGCGGCATGGNNCATCATGGACTACGTGCAGGCGTTGTTCAGCATCTTTGTTGCGCCGCTGCTCGCCACCATCCTCTTCGGCATGTTCTGGAAGCGCGCCACCAAGTTGGCCGGCTTCCTCGGCCTGCTGCTCGGCATCGTCTTTTCAGCCGGCTTGTTCATGTGGGTCAAGCTGGTCCCTGCCGCGCTGGCTGACGTTGCCCTTTCGCCCGACGCCAAGCCGATGGCCGAGAACGTGTTCAGAGCGCTGTGGGCATTCGTCTTCGCTGCCATCGTCATCGTCGTGGTCAGCATGTTCACCAAGCCGAGGCCCGTGTCGGAACTCGAAGGCCTGGTCTACGGCGCGACAGTTTTGCCCAAGGAAGAGCCGGTGCCGTTCTATCGCAACGAATACACGTGGGCGATCCTGGTAGCAATCATCTTCGTCGCATTGAACGTAATTTTCTGGTAACGAGAGGAACCAACCGGAGCAGGATTAAGTGTCAGGGCACGACTTTAGTCGTGCCGAAAAGCGAAGAAAAGAACTAGGGGCTTTAGCCCCTGCGCAAGAGAATAAGGAGTAAACATGCATGGTTCCGGAATTCCCATCTGGTTCTTCATTGGAGTGCTGCTGCTGATCTATGGCGGCATGATCTTCGGCTACGGCATCTATGAATGGCAGACCGCCAGCTATCCGCCGCTGGTCCAGTTGACCGAGCTGCACACGCCCGTGTGGTGGGGCGGCGTGCTGGGACTGCTCGGTTTGTTTTATGTCGTCAAGTTTCGTCCAGGGCGCGCAGCAAAGTAGAGTTCTCCGCGCCGTACATTAACAAGAAAACGCCGCAAATGCGGCTTCGTACAAGGGAGTAAAGAAAATGGCTACGGAACGTGCAATGACATTTGGTGTCGTGGTGGGCAATCGCGGATTTTTCCCAAGTCACCTCGCAAAAACAGGCCGCGACGAAATCATCAAGGTTCTTGAGGCCGCGGGCGCACGCCCCATCGTCCTCGGGCCCGAGGATTCGACGTATGGCGCCGTCGAAACCTACGTAGAATCGCAGCGTTGCGCCGACTTGTTCAAAAAGCACGCCGACGAGATTGACGGCATTATCATTACCCTCCCGAACTTCGGTGAAGAGCGCGGCATCGTCGACGCCATTCGCCTCTCCGGCCTCAAGGTCCCGATCCTCGTTCAGGCCACGCCCGACCGGTCTGACGCCATGACCATCGCCACCCGCCGCGACAGCTTCTGCGGCAAAATGAGCGCCTGCAACAACCTCATGCAATACGGCCTTCCTTATTCGTTAACCACGCTGCACACTGAAGCACTCGATTCACCCGAATTCAAGGCCGACCTCGAATGGTTCTCCGCGGTCTGCCGCATCGTCAAGGGCCTCAAGAATCTCCGCATCGGCTCCATCGGCGCGCGTCCCACCGCCTTCAACACCGTCCGCTACTCCGAGCGCATCCTTGAAACCAACGGCATCACCGTCGAGACCATCGACCTCTCTGAAATTTTCGGCCGCATCAACAACATGAAGGACAACGACGACGCCGCGCAAGCCAAACTCGCTTCCATCAAGTCCTACGTCACCACCGCTGGCATCGCCGACGCGGCCCTTCTCAAGATGGCCAAGCTAGGCGCGGTTATCGACGGCTGGATGAAGCAGGCCCACGTCACCATCAGCGCCGTTCAGTGCTGGACCTCGATGGAAGAGTTCTTCGGCGTCGTCCCCTGCACCATCATGAGCATGATGAGTGACAACCTCATTCCCTCGGCCTGCGAAGTCGATGTGCCCGGCACCCTCAGCATGTACATGCTCGCTCTTGCCTCTGGCACGCCTTCCGCTCTGCTCGACTGGAATAACAACTACGGTAGCAACCCCGACAAGTGCGTCTGCTTCCACTGCTCCAACCTGCCCAAGCATTTCTTCAAGAGCGTCCGCATGGACTATCAGGAAATCATCGCCGGCACCGTCGGCAAGGAGAACACCTTCGGCACCTGCGTCGGCCGCGTCAAGTCCGGAGACATGTGCTATGCGCGTTACTCCACTGACGATCGCCGTGGCGTCATTCGCGGCTACACCGGCCCCGGCAAATTCACCGACGATCCACTCGAGACCTTCGGTGGCGCGGGCGTTGCCGAAATTCCGCAACTGCAAAAACTCCTCCACTACATCTGCCGCGAAGGCTTCGAGCACCACGTAGCCGCCAACTTCAGCGACGTCTCCAAGTCCATCCACGAAGCCGCCCGCTACATGGGCTGGGAGAGCCACTACCACCCCACCCTCGAAGATTAAGCAAAGCAGGGAACAGGGAACAGTGAACAGCGAACAGAAAAGGCCCCGACAAGGGGCCTTTTCGCTAACTTCGCTAACCCCGCAAGCGAACCCAGTTCGCCAAACCTGTTCCCTATTCCCTAATCCCTATTCCCTGTTCTTCCGGCACCAGCGTCAACCGCGCCGTTAGCACCACCAACGCAACCCATAGCACATCGGCGCCCAGCAGATGAGCAATCTGCAGCCACAACGGCGCTAGCAGAAATACATCCAGAACACCCAGCACATACTGCGCCGCCAGCAGCACCAGCACCAGCGCCGAAAGACCGCGATTGTCCCAATGCGCCGAGCGCTGCGCTGCACGCACCAAAATCCAGATCAGAAAAATGCTCGACAAAAACGCAATGGTCGGGTGCGTCCACCGCCAGCGCACCAGCCAGCCGCTGCCCGCCGCAAAATCCTGCGCCAGCGCCTGTCCCAGCGAACTGGCCGGGAACAGCGTATCGCCCAGCGCCGCCAGCGATCCGGTCACGCCCACAATCATCACCACTACCACGCCGGCAATCGCGCCGAAGGGTGCAACCACGCGAATCCTGTTGCGCAAGTATCCCGCGCGCCGGCTCAGCAGGTGCGCGGTCATCGTCAGCGCCGCCAGCAGCAGCAGAGTATTCGTCAAATGCAGCGCCAGGTAGGGCGCGCGCAGCGGCGACTGGCTCTGTGCCGTTAGTCCCAGCTTCACCAGCAGAGCGCCCAGGATCGCCTCAACCAGCGTAAAACCGACCGAGGCGGCTGCAGCCGTCCGTGCCAGGTGACCCTTCACCGTTGTTCTGAACGTCCACACCAGCAACCAGAGCACCGAGACCAGCGACAGCCCGCTCGTCAGCCTGTGCGTAAATTCAATGATGGTATCCACGCGCGGCGCGTGTTGCATCACCGTGCCATTGCACAGCGGCCAATGGTCGCCACAGCCCG
>PLST01000511.1:0-17348 GCA_003164255.1 Acidobacteriaceae bacterium
CGGCTCGCCCCCTGCTCCAGCGCAAACGCCGCATTGCGCACTTCGATGCGGATGCGCTTCTTCAATTCTTCCAGATACACCTGCGACTGCCGGTACTCAAGCTCGGTGCGGTACTGGTCGGCCTTGGCAATCCGATTGCGGAGCGGCACGTTCAATTGAAATCCCACCTGGTATTCAGGAGAAGAATAATTGAAGGCATTGTCCACCGCCCCACTGAATCCCGTCGGCGCGTTGGTCCCAGTGCTGTCCAGTGGATTCGCGGTGCCGGCATAGCCCGTGCCCGCATAAAATCCGTACACTGAAAGCGAGGGCAGCAGCGCATTGCGCGCCGTCTTGCGGCTCAGCTCGCTGTTCTCCAGCACCAGGCTCGACTCCAGCAGCTCTGTTCGTTCTTTGAGCGCTTCGGCAATCATCTCCTGCGCCGGGCGAGTATCTGGCTCTGCCTGCGCCACGGCGTGGTCCACGGGCACCACCGGCATCTCCTGCAGAACCGGATCGTCGAGCGAACGGGTCACCGCGTTCTTCATGTACAACTCTTGCAACTCAAGGTTGGTGCGCGCCGTGGTCAAGTCCTGCTGCCGCGTGGCCAGGTCCGCTTCCGCTTTCAGCACGTCCATCTCCGGGATCGCCTGCAACGCAAGCTGCTTCTTCGCCACGTTCAATGTCTCCGTCGCAAACGCCACTGACCGTTCCCCTACTTGCTCGTTATCATAGGCGTTCACCAGGTCCCAGTACAGATCGCCAATCTGCACCACCGTGGCAATTAGCTGCGCGCGAAAGGCAATGTCAGAAACTTTCTGGTTGGTCTTGGCAATGCGCAGGTAGCGCAGGTTCGGCCCAAGGCCGAAGCCGGCCAGCAACTCCTGATTCGCGTAAAACTCAAAATAGGAGTTCAGCTGCGGATTCAGCGTGTTGTTGGGGCTGTTGGTCGTCTGCCGGTTGTTGTCCCACGCCATCTGGATGCTCGCGCCCGTCGCGAAAGCCTGCGAATACGTCAGGTCGCCCAGAAAGGTGTTCTGGTGGATCACCGGCACACCGTACAGAACCTGGTTGGGCAGCAGTTGCGTGGTGTGGTCGATGTAGGTTTTTGCGCTGATGTTGGGATCGTATGAGTTCACCGACGCGCCCGTGCCCAGCGTCGACTGCACCAGTCCCGACGCTCCGGCTCCCGCGCCACCCGCGCCGCCACTCGTGCCGCCCGCGCCTGCTCCGCTGCTGGCGCCAAACAGGCCGCCGGCTCCGCCCGGAGTGCCCGACACCACGCCCGTATTCACGCCGCGCACTGTGCCGCCCGCCTCGGTGCGCAACACATCCATCTGTGCAATCGGCAGGTTGTAGCGCGCAATCACCAGGTCAAGGTTGTTTTCAAGCGCCAGGTCGATGGCATTTTGCAATGTCAAGTAAAGCTTGCCATCCTTCACCAGTGAATCGAGCCGCGTAGAATTTGCCAGGCTCGGCGGAGGCACCGTCTTGCCCCGGTACGCATCGAACGGATTCCGCGAAGGGTGCAGCAACTGGTCGAATGGAATAACGCTCGCGGAATTATTGTTGAGCGGCGCCGTCGCCACTGTTCCCTGCCCCGCAGGCGAAGCGGTCTGCACCGACGCAGCTCCCGGCCCTTCAACAGCCATAGCCACGTGTCCGCTGACCAGCAGCACAGCCGCAACCGCCCCAACACGCTTCAGAAAACTAAGCTTCAGATAATTCACGATTCACCCTGTTCCCTTATCCCTGTTCCCTGTTTTAAGCTGGATGCCCCATCCATCGCGCATTTTGCGATGGGTGGGAATCAACCAACTTTNNAGCGATTTTTGCTCGCTGGGGTGGCTAATCCCTGCTGTTGACTGCCTCATCCCGCGTAACCCACCCGTCGCGCAGCTCCACAATGCGTTTCCCGTAACTCGCATTTTCTTCAGAGTGCGTTACCTGCACAATCGTTGTGCCCGTCTTGTTCAACTGGCAGAAGAGCTCCATGATCTCGCGCGCCTGCGTGGAGTGCAGATTGCCCGTCGGCTCGTCTGCAAGCAGCAGCGTGGGCGCATGCACCACGGCGCGCGCAATGCCCACAAGTTGCTGCTGGCCGCCCGACAACTGCGACGGAAACAGGTCCTTCTTCGCCACAATCTGAAAGCGATCCAGAATGTCGGCCACCATCCCTTGTCGCTCCTTCGCGGGCAGATTCTTGTACGAGAGCGGCAAGTCGATATTCTCTGCCACCGTCAGGTCATCCAGCAGGTGATAGCTCTGGAACACCATCCCGATCCGTTGCCGCGCCAAGTCGGCGCGCTGCTTGCGATTCAGTTTGTGCGCCGGCGTCTCGCCGAACCAGTACTCGCCCAACCAGCCGTCGTCCAGCAGTGCCAGCACGTTCAAGAGCGATGACTTCCCCGCTCCCGAAGGCCCCATCACCGTCACAAACTCGCCTTCGCCGATCGTCAGTCCCACGCGCCGCAGCACCCACGTCTCCGTGTGCCCGGCCTTGTAACTGCGTTCCACATTTTTAAGCTCGATCATTGCTTTCCCACGACTCCCATCTCAAAACCAAAATTAACTACTCAGTCCGTAGCGCCTGCATCGGCTCGATTGAAGCCGCGCGCCGCGCCGGAAGCACCGCTGCAAACAGCACCATCACCGCGGTAAAAAGGAACGCTCCCGCCAGCACCACCGGATCAAAGGTCGACACCCCGTAAAGCTCGCTCTGAAACAATCGCGCCACGGCAACAACCGAAGGCAGCGCCACGGCCGTTGCAATCGCTGCAATCAGCGCCATCTCGCGCATCACCAGCGTCACTACGCTCCAGCGCCCCGCGCCCAGCGCCAGCCGCACGCCAATCTCGCGCGTGCGCTGCTCGGTCGAGTAGGCAAGCACGCCATACAACCCCACCCCTGCAAGAATCATCGCCAGCACTGAGAAACCGATTGCCAGAAATGCCAGCGCGCGGTTGTCTGAAGCGCTGATGTCTATCTCGGCCTGCATGGTACGCAGCCCATCCACCACAAGAGTCGGGTCGAGCTGATGCACGGCCTGCCGGATAGCGGACTCAATCGTGTCCGGCGCCTCCGCCGTCCGCGCGTAGATCTGCACACCGGTTGGATGCTTCTCCTGCAGATACGGCCGGTAAACAGCCGGCCCGATATCGGTCTTCAGATCCTCGTGCTTGATGTCGCCCACCACGCCCACAATCGTCGTGTCGAACTTCACGTTGCTGCCCCCGCCCTCGGCCAGCAAGTGCCCAAGTGCATTCTGCGGCGTGCCGAAGAATCGTTTGGCCAGCGCCGCGTTCACCACCGCAACCTTCGGCGATCCCGCCGTGTCCGCTTCCGTCAACTCCCTGCCTGCCAGCAGCGGCTGGTGCAATGTTGAAAAGTAGCCGGCCGTCACCCACGGCACTTCAAAATCCATCTTCTCGTCTTCGCTCGCAATGTGTCCCTGCACCGTGAAGTTTGAGCCGTTGTCGTCACCGGCCAGCTCCGGATCCGTGGTCGCGGCCGCAATCGTCACGCCGGGAATCGCGCGCACCCTTTCCACCACGCTGGTCACAATCTGCGCCGTACGGTCATCGCCATAACCCGAGTTCGTCGGATCCAGAGAGAACGTCGTCAAGTTGGCCGTCTCAAATCCCAACGGCTGATTGCGCAGGTTGTCAAGCGAGCGCACAAACATTCCCGCGCTGCCCAGAAGGAGAACACTGAGCGCAATCTGCGCACCCACCGCCAGTTTGCGGAACCGCTGCGAACCCTTGGGTGCCGTGCCCGCATTCTGCCGCAACGCCTGCGCAAGATCAGGGAACATGAAGTGAAGCGCCGGCGCAATGCTGAACAACAGCGTTGTCAAAAGCGAAATCCCCAGCGTGAACAACAGCACCCGCATATCGATCGCCGCGGAATAGTGTTCTTTTCCCGGATCGGCGCTCGTCATCAGCCGCACCAGCATCCCGGCCACCGCCGGAGCAACCGCCAATCCCGCGGCGCAACCCGCTGCCCCCAGCACGCCCCCCTCAACCAGCAACTGCGCAACAATCCGCCAGCGCCTTGCGCCCAGCGCATAGCGCATCGACATCTCTCGCGAGCGCCCCGCCGCACGAAGCAACAGCAGCGTCGCCACGTTGATGGCGCACATCGCCACCAGCAGCCCCGCCATGCTCATCAGGATGATCAGCGGCGTTTTCAAATCCCCACGCTCGGGAGTGAACCCGGTCGAGTCGTCCAGCACCTGCAACTTCGACGTATCCAGAAATCCCTTCGCAAACCGTTCGCTGTGGTTCTTGTAAAGCGTTAGTTCGTTTGCGCGCAGCGAATGCCACAGCGGCGCCAGGCTCGCTTCCGCCCGCTGATAGCTCACGCCCGGCTTCAGCCGCGCCACCAGCGTCAACCACACCGACTGATGGTTGTTCAGGTCGTCGCGTTGCACCACCCACGGCATCGCCATTTCAACCATGCTGACGGGAATGAACACTCCGGGCCTATATCCGCCGATCGCCGACTGAAAATTCTCCGGCGCCACTCCAAGAATTGTGAAGGGATGTCCGTTGATCAGTACCGTCTGCCCGGCAACGTCGGGCGATGAAGCAAAGCGCGCCTTCCAGTAGCTGTAACTCAGCACCACTACCGGGTTCGCATTCTTCGCCGTATCGTCCTGCGGCGTGATCAGCCGTCCCAGTGCGGGCCTCAGCCCCAGCAGCTGAAAGTAATTCCCGCTCACGATCTCCGCGTCTTTCTCCTCGGCCTGGGTGTGCCAGCTCACGCCCACGCTCGCGCGGTCCGCCGCAAGTATCCCCGCAAACACCTGGTTCTGGTCGCGCAGGTCCTTGTACATCGGATACGAGAAGTAGTTCGTGATGTCGCCGCCAAAGCTCGAGCCCGAACCTGAAAACGATCCGGTCCACTGAAAGCGTACCAGCTCCTTCGGCCGCTCCACGGGCAGCATACGCAGCAGCACCTGGTCGAACAGCGTAAACACCGCCGCATTGGCGCCGATGCCCAACGCCAACGTCAAAATCACGGTCAACGTGAAGGCTGGCGACTTGCGCAGTTGCCGCAGCGCGTAGCGAACATCTTGAAGCAGCGAATTCATTCCTGGTAACCTCCGGGAAAATCGTTATTCCGTGCGCAGCGCCTCCATCGGGTCAATCGACGCCGCCCGCCGCGCCGGAATAAATCCAGCCAAAGCCGCGCACAGTACCAGCATCAACGGCGCCCCTGTAATTGCCATCGGGTCGTAACTGTCCACACCGTAGAGCAGCACCTTCATCAGGTAGCCTGCATAGAGCGCGGCAGGAATGCCCAGCACCAGCCCGATCAGGATCTGCATCATCGCCCCGCGCATCACCATCCTCACCACGCTCTGGCGCGTCGCGCCCAGCGCCATGCGAATGCCGATCTCGCTCGTCCGCTGCGCAACAAAATACGACATCACGCCGTACAGCCCCACCGAAGCCAGCACCAGCGCCAGCATGCCAAACAAACTCGTGAGCCGCGCAATCAGCCGCTCCTCGGTAAAGTTGCCCTCCACCTGTTCCTCAAACGGAAACAAGTGAAAAATCGTCAGGTTGGGATCGATCTCGGCCAGCGTGCGCCGCAAGAGCTGATCCACATTCTGCTGCGGCCCGTTGAACGCCACGATCATCGCGTCCATGTTCATTGACTCTGCCTCGGTCGAGCTCAGGAATGATTCCGTGTAGCCGAGGAACTGCTGCGTCAGCGGGCGCAGATACACAGCGTGTTGGACGTCGCGCGGCTGGTTCATTTTGAAATCTGCGAACACGCCCACAATTTCAAACGCGCTTGAATACTTCACATCGTCGATGCCGAAGTGCTGACCGATCGGATCCTTGTTCGAAAAAAACTTCTTCGCAAACGTCTGGTTCACAATCGCAACCTGTGGCGAGCCAGCCGTATCCTGGTCCGTGAATCCGCGCCCACGCACAATCGGCACGCCAATTGAATCCAGATAGTGGTTGCTCACCCGCACCCACGTCGAACCGCAATGATCGCCGGGCGTCGGAGCCGGATGCCCCTGCGGAATCACGCACTCGCCCCAGTTGTCGCCTTCCAGCGGGCTGTACATGGCAAGGCTGAAGCTCGTTACCCCCGGCAGGCTTTCAAAGCGGTCTTCCATCTGCCGGTAAAGCGCCGGCAACCGGTTCATCGTGTAGCCCGCGCCCACAGGGTCAATGTGCACCACGTAGCGGTTCGCGGTCTTGACGCCAAAGTCCTGGTGTTCCAGTTGGGTCAGCGACTTGGTCACCAGGATGGCGGCCGTCAGCAGCACCACCGAAAGCGCCGCCTGAAAAACCACCAGCGATTTTTGAGGCAACGACGAGCGATCTTTCGTTGAGCGGTTTGCGCCGCGCAGCGCTTCGGCTGGCTGCGCGTGCGACGAAAGCCACGCAGGCCCCGCGCCGAACAGCACGCCCGTCACCAGCGATACCAGGAAGGTGAATCCAAGCACCGCCTGTGAAGGCCTGGGATCGATGGTCAGGTGCGTTGCATACGGAAATGCCAGCGCCAAAATCGTGTGCGAACCCAGGTAAGCGACGCCCAATCCGGCAACGCCGCCAATCAGGCCGAGAATGACGCTCTCTGTCAACGTCTGCACCATCACCCGTCGTCGCCCCGCGCCCAGGGCCATTCGCAACGCCACACCCGAGCGCTTCGTCGTCGCTCGTGCCAGCATCAGGTTGGCAATGTTCGCGCAGGCAATCAACAGCACCACCGCGGATAGAATCAGCAACATCTTCAGGCTCTTGCCCGTCTGGATCTGCAACTGCTGAATGCCCCCGCCGCCGGCCGTAATCACCACGTGCATTCGCGGAATCACGGCCGCGCCGCCATGTGCGGTCAGGTCTGGCTGATTGGCCAGCCACTGTCGCAGCGTGCCGCTCACCTTTGCCTGCAGAGCGGCAATGTTCGTGCCCGCCCGTACCCTGCCTATCGGATATAGCCAGTGAGAAATAGGGTGATGGAGAATCGAGCTGGCTCCATGCACATATGGTTCCATCTCCACCGGTACCCACAGGTCCGGCGGAGTGTCGGTGACGCGATCACCGAAAAATCCCGCGGGCGCAATGCCCACCACGGTGAAAGGCTTGGCCTGAATGTAGATCGTCGATCCCACAATCGACCGGTCGGCTCCGAACATGTTTTGCCATGCCTGGTAGCTCAGCACAACGGTGGGAGCCGATGAAGGCGTATCGTCGCTGTCGGTAAACACGCGGCCCGCAAAAGAGCCCAGCCCCAGAGTTTCAAAGTAATTCCCTGTTACGAACTCGCTGTTGATCGGCTTGGCCTGTTCATTACCGCGGCGCACGCTCCAGCGCTGCCCGCCTGCCTGCACGGCCGCCAGCTTTTCAAACTCCGGCGTATTGGCCTTCAGATTCAGATAAAGATCGTAGGAGAAAATCGCGACGTCGCCGGTCGTCGACGAGTCGGCCGGAAACCCGCCCTCGACGCAGCAGTCATCCGTGTCTCCAATTCGATAAAGCTGCGCAGGATCCGCTACCGGCAGGGAGCGCATCAGGATTGCGTGCACCAGCGTGAAGATCGCAGNNGTTCTAAGAGCCTGCATGGGTTCGATGCTTGCCGCGCGGCGCGCTGGCAGCCAGCTCGCGAGCATCGATGCACCGGCCAGTATCATTGAAACGCAAATGATTGCGCCGTAATCCACGGTGCCCACGCCGTAGACGACGCTGTGCAGCGCGCGGCCGATGAAGAAGGCGCCAATCAGCCCGATCGCGAGTCCAATTCCGGACAAGATCAGAGCCTCCTTGAGAATTAGCTTCACCACATTGCCGCGACTGGCTCCGAGAGCCATGCGCAAACCAATCTCGTGTTCCCGTTGCGCAACCGTGAACGCCATCACTCCGTAAATCCCAACTGCTGCAAGCAGAAGGGCAATGGAGGCGAACCCTCCCATGAGGGTCATGATGAATCTGTCGCCGCCGAGATTCCGGCTCTTCAATTCCTCCAGCGTGTGCGGTTCTGCGAGAGCAATCTGCGGATCGATCGAATGAACAGCCGCGGAAATACTCCGAAGCATCGTGGCCGGATCCTCGCTTGTATGAACGCCGATATTTGCGCTCGGCCACGGAATCTGCGCGAATGGGATCACGATCACTGGAAAGTCGTCGCGGAATCCGCCGGCACGCACATTGTTGAAAACACCCACAACCTGCCAGGTGATGTACGGCCCCAGCTTGGTCACGCCTGGAATCAATTCCTCAACATTGATGCGCTGCTGCAGCGGATCCTTGCCGGCGAAATACTTATCCGCGAATTTCTGGTTCACCATCGCCACATGAACTGAGGCCGCCGTGTCTTGCTCGCTAAATGCTCTGCCGTGCAGAATCGGAATGCCATAGGTCTTGAAGTAATTAGAAGAAACCATGTCAAAGCCCGCCCCTGGCCGCTGCGAAGGATCGGCAAAGTCGGGCTGACCGGCAATCGTGAAGGGCATTCCGAAGCCGCTGCCTTCCAGGGGCAGGCCAACCGAAACGGCGGCATCCTTCACGCCGGGCACAGCCTTGATGCTGGCAATCATCTGCTGGTAATACGCATTGATCTGTGCCGGATCTTTGGGCCGCGAATCGGGCACGGGCAAAAAAAACGTCTGAATGTTGCTCGTGCTCACGCCGAGGTTCACCTGCGTGAGATTCCAAAAGCTGTGAATCGCCAGGCCGGCGCCTGTCAGCAATGAGAGCGCAAGCGCGAACTCGCCGATCACGAGCGCGCGGCGCGCCCGCTGCCGGCTGGCTCCCGTTCCGGAACGCCCACCCTCCTTCAACGCCTCAGCCGGATCGACGCGCGTGGCGATCCAGGCCGGCGCACACCCAAACAGGAGTCCGGACAACACCGAGGCCGCGAACGTAAAGAGCAATATCGGAATGTTCAAGGTGAGATCGGCCTCCGAGGGCAGAATACCCACTGGCATGATGGCCTGCATTCCGCGCAGCAAGGCCCATCCCAGCGCAACCCCGACTACGCCGCCGAAAAGTGCAAGTGCCAGGTTCTCGGTCAGAAACTGCGCAAACACCGTCTGGCGCGACGCTCCAAGCGCGGCTCGCAAAGCCACTTCCTTTTGCCGCGTCGTCCCCTTGGCCAACAGCAGGTTGGCAATATTCACGCAGGCAATCAGCAGCACAAAGCCAACGGCGCCAAGAAGTATCCACAGCATGTTGATTTCATCTTTGGGCAGAAAGTCGTTGTGCAGCAACTCCACCACCGCGCCCCACCCCTTGTTACTCTTGGGGTTTGCTTGCGCTATGTTCGCCGTAACTGTGTCCATGTTGGCCTGCGCCTGTTTCAGCGTCACGCCTTCCTTGAGTCGCCCCATTGCCAGCAACCAGTGAAAGTCGTGGTTGAGCTGGTCCGGCTTGAATGCCAGCGGAGCCAACAGCCATTGGTCCAGCCTGTCAGCCTGCCCGGCAGTAAGCACTCCAACTACCGTGTATGGACTCCCATTCAGTTGGATGGTCTTCCCAACGATGTTCGGGTCCGATCCAAGCCGCTTCCACAGCTTGTTCATCAAAATAACTTCGTGGTCTTTGCCGATCGTGCCTTCTTCAGGCAAAAAATCGCGCCCGTAAAGAAACTGGTTCCCCATCATGCGATACATTCCCGGAGTCGTGAGCTGCCCCTGAATGTATTCGGGTTGCTCCTTGGTCGCTAAGTTGAAATTGGTTCCGGTGAAGGCATTGATGTCCTGAAACACCGCGTTCTGTTTCTTCCAGTCCAGAAAATCCTGAGCCGCGATGCTGTTGCGGCTACCCTGAATCTTCGACCAAACCATAACCAACTGATCCGGCTTCGGATAAGGCATGGGCGCGAGCAGCGTTGCATACACAACCGTAAAGATGGCCGTAGTCGCTCCGATTCCAAGGGCCATCGTAAGAATCGCCGCGAGCGCGAATCCTGGCGACTTGCGCAGTTGCCGCATTGTGTAGCGAATGTCGATCCATATGTTGGTCATCGCGTTTGTTCTCCGTCGGGGAATTGCGAAGAGCTATTCGGTTCTAAGAGCCTGCATGGGTTCGATGGATGCGGCACGGTGCGCTGGAACTACCGATGCCGTCAGCGCAAGCAAAAAGATCGAGACGGCAGCCAGAATCAATACGTACGGGTCCAGCGCACTGACCTGGAACAGCAGCGTGCGCATAAGGCGCGTGGCGAATATCGCTCCAATCACCCCAAAGGCACAGCCAGCCAGGCCCAGCTTTGCACCTGAGACAACAACCAACTGCAAGACGCTGGAGCGTTTTGAACCCAGCGCCAGGCGGATCGCAAGTTCATGCGTGCGCTGCGCGGCAGAAAAGGCAATGACGCTGTAGATGCCCAGCAGCGCCAGCAACACGGCCGCCGCGGCGAAGCTCGAAATCACGGCCGTCGAGAAGCGTCGTGAAGCCTGGCCTTCCTCTACTACGTGTTCCATCGACTCCACGTGGACCAGCGGAAGCTGAGGGTCCATTGAGCGGACAATCGCGCGAAGTGAGTCTGCCATCTGCTCGGGCGGCAATTGGCCGCGAACCACAATCGATCCGTAGGTGCCAGTGAGCATGTCCGGGGGCGCAAATCCTGCGATCGAAGCTTTGAACTGGCTTGCCGGCGAGTACATCTGATTCAGCGTTTCGCTATCCGCCGATGTCTGCTTGATGTCGGCGATCTCTCCCACAACGGTCATCCACGGCGTATTACTTTCTTTCACTCCGATTTTCAAACGCTTGCCGATCGGATCCTGGCCAGGCCAATAGCGCTCGGCGAGAGTTCGGTTGACAATCGCCACCAGCGGAGAATCGGCACGGTCCGCGTCAGTGAAGACGCGCCCACGCAGCAGCGGGATGCCTGCAGCCGCAAAGTAATTGCCCGTCACATGCGAGGCCCAGGCGAGATTCAGATAAACGCCCTTCGGCAGAACGTATCCCTCCGGAACGAAGCCGTTGCTATTGTCCCCTCCGCTGTTGGGCAGCATGTCGGTAACGCCCACTGCCTGCACCCCCGGCAACTGTTCGACCTTGCTCAACATTGTTGTGTTGAAAGCATCGACCGCCGATTGCGAAGAGTACTGCCGGTGCGGCAGTCCATAGGAGGCAGTAAGTGTGTGATCGGTGCGAAAGCCCAGGTCCACCGAGCGTATCTTCTGAAAACTCCGCAGCAGCAGCCCGGAAGCGGTCAGCAGCACCAGCGCCACTGCGAGTTCCGCGATCACCAGGATCGAACGCAGCCGCGCCTGGCCTCCGCCTGACGTACCTGTCCTACCACCCTCTTTCAGAGCGTCATTCACGCCGGTACGCGACGCAGAAATAGCCGGGATGATTCCGCACAACAGCCCGGTGAAGAGTGCCAGTAGAAGCGCGAATCCCGCAACCTTCCAGTCAAGCGCAATAGCGCTCACCCGCGGCAGCGACTCCGGCAACAGGCTCACGCCCACCTTGAGCAGCCCCGCCGCTATTGCCAATCCCACCGTTCCGCCGCCCACGCTCAGCACCAGCGCTTCAATCAGTGACTGGCGAAGAATGATCGCGCCGCTGGCGCCAAGGGCCAGGCGCACCGACAACTCGCGCCTGCGGCGGATCACCCGCACCAGCAGCAATCCCGCGAGATTGGCGCAGGCGATAAACAGCACCACGGCAACGGCCAGGAAAAGTGTGCGCACCAAAGGCCGCGCTTGCGACACCGTGGCTTCGTCGAGCGATTGCACAACCGGGTGAATGCGCAGAGTGCCCATGCCAGGGGGAAAGCTGTGCATGATCTCCTGCGCCGCGGGCTGCATATCTTCAACTGCCTGCGCGAGCGTCACGCCCGGTTTCATGCGGCCCACCATCGTGTAATTCCAGCTTCCGGCGCCATTCACCAGCTCGCCTTGGGTAAAGCTCATCGGAACCCACAGCTCGCTGCGATTCAACTGCCCCGGAACCAGCGGAAATTCGAAATCGCGCGGCATCACGCCAACAATCTCGTAGGCTTTGCGGTCGAGCATTATCTTGGTTCCAAGTACACCCGTATCCGCATGGAACCGGCTGTTCCACATCTGGTAGCTGATCACGGCCACCTGCTGCCTGCCCTCATCTTCCTGCTCTGTGAAGACGCGGCCCACCTGGGCCGAGACGCCAAGCACCTGAAACACTGATGGGGTGAGTCGCGAAGCGGATATCTGCGCGGGATCGCCGCTGCCGGAGAGCTCAAAGCTCGTTTGCTGATAAGCGCCGGCAGCTTCGAATACGTGGGTGTCGCGGACATAGACGCGTGTCGCCGGTGCGGTCACGTTGGGCGTGCCTGAGCCGAAGGGAACGCCCTCTGGAACGTCGCCGAGCACGACCAGCCTGTCGGGCGCAGAGAATGGAAGCGGCCGCAAAAGCACACCCTCCACAATCGAGAAGATTGCCGTTGTGGCGCCAATGCCGAAGGCCAGCGTGAGCACCGCGGTCAGTGTGAATCCTGGTGACTGGCGCAACCGGCGCACTGCGTAACGAACATCGAGCCATAGATTGTTCATCGCTTACCCGCTTTCTTGCCTCTCTTGGCCGTTCAACTATTCGGTCCTGAGAGCCTGCATCGGCTCAACCGACGCTGCCCGCCGCGCCGGCACAAGGCACGCCGCAAGCGACACCACCAGCAAAACAGCCGGGACCACCGTGAACGTGATCCAGTCCGTGGTGCCGATGCCAAACAACATGCCGCGCAAAAAGCGCGTAAACAAAAGTGAAGCCGCGAGCCCCGCGCCCAGCCCAGCCAGCGTCAGCTTCAGTGCCTGCATGAGAACCTGAGCGAACACGTCGTTACGACCTGCGCCCAACGCCATGCGAATCCCGATCTCATGCGTGCGCTGCCGTGTGGTGTACGCAATCACTCCATAAATGCCCACCGCGGCCAGCGCCAGTGCCAGCAACCCAAAGCTCCCGGCAAAAATCGCTGCTATGCGCTCAAACACGTTACCGATCTGCATATTCGACTTGAGCGTCCGCACATTGTAGAGCGGCAAATCTGCATTCAAATCGTGAACTGCCTGGTCGATTGCCGGCGCGTACGCCATCGGGTCGCCGTTGACGCGAACGTGCAGTGTCAATTCGTCTTCGTAGCGTTCCAGCAACGGAATCAGGATCAGCGGCGCGGGTTCGTTCACCAGCCGCCGGTACTTTGCGTTGGCTGTCACACCCACCACCGTGTATTCGAGGTTGTTGTCGCGAATGTGTTTTCCAAGAGCACGCTGGCCAGGCCAGTAGCGGTCCACCAACGCCTGGTTCACAATCGCCACACGCTCCTGGGGATTGTCGTCCGCGCCCGTAAAGTCGCGGCCCGCGAGCAAGGGCGTGCGCAGCGTCTTCAGGTAATCCGGCCCCACGACTCCCCGATCCACTTCCACCGACTCGTGCGCCTGTGGAACGTATCCCTCCGGCATAATGCCTTCGGAGTGAATGCTGAAACTCAATGGCGAGAAATCTGCGAGAGTTGCGGACTCCACGCCCGGCAGCGCCTTCACGCGCTCCAGCAGTTGACGGTCGAACACTGTTCCGCGGCTGTCGGTATAGCCCATCGGATCAAGATCGAAGGTCGCCAGCAGAACATGATCGGCATCAAAACCCGGATCCATCGTTTGCGCCTTTGCAAGGCTGCGGACGAAAAGTCCCGCGCAGGTCAGCAGCGTGAGCGACAGGGCCACCTGCGTCACCACCAGCCCAGAAGCCAGGCGCGACTTGTGCAATCCGCCGCTCGTATTCAGCGCTTCGTCCTTCAAGATCGTCTGCGGTGAAAGCGCCGAAGCGCGCAGCGCGGGAACCACGCCGGAGACGCAGGCTGTCAACAGCGCAGCCGCGAAGGCCGCCACCACCACGCCCGCGTCCACCTGGCCATCGATTGCAATGGGCAGCGTCGCGGAAGGCAGAAAAATCTTGAGCGTCCGCGCCGTCCAGAAAGTAATGGTGAGCGCTATCATGCCGCCCGCCATGGCGATCATCAGGTTCTCCACCATGAACTGCCGCACAAGCGTCCAGCGGCTCGCTCCCATGGCCAGGCGAATCGCACACTCGCGGCGCCGCGCCACTGAGCGCACCAGCAGCAGGTTGGCCACATTCGCACACGCCAGCACCAACAGCGCCACGGCCAGTGCCAGCAGAATCGGCAGCGTGCCTGCCAGATACACGTTGGCCCCGAATGGCGAGCGCCACAACGGATCGAGCGAAAGCCGGTTGTTGCCGCGATGGTCGTCAGGATACTGCTCCGCGATCCGCTGCATGCGCAGGTTCAGCTCATTCTCTGCCTGCAGCTGGTTAACTCCGGGGCGCAGTACGCCCAGCACATTCAGCCAGGATTGGCTGCGATTGTTGATGCGCGTGTCGTCCCACACCAGCCTGTCCATGCCCAGCGGTATCCATATATCCGCGCGCAGGCCCGACTTGCATCCATGAAATCCCCTGGGCGCAACGCCGGTAATCGTGTAGGGATGAAGATTGATCTGAATCGTTTTGCCCACGATCGCCGGATCGCCGCCGAAGCGATTCTGCCAGAGGTCGTAGTTCAGCACGGCCAGCGGAGCGCCGGCGCGCTCGTTCGGCACCGTGGACATGAACGATTGTCCGAGCAACGGCCGGACGCCCAGCACTTCAAAATAATTCGACGAGACCAGCGCGCCGTAAATGCGTTCCGGTGTTCCCTCGCCGGTAATCGACATGTAGTCGTCGTGGTAGCCGGTCAGGCCCGACAAGGCCGTCGTGCCGTCGCGCAAGTCGACGTAGTCCGCGTAGGAGAAGGGCGGCGACGCATGTTCGCTGCGCACCCCGCGCTGGATCGTGATCATGTTCCCTGTATGCGCTACGCCCGGAATGGGATCGAGCAGCGTGGCATTGATCCAACTCAGAATCGTAAGGTTGGCCGCAATGCCAAGTGCCAGCGTCCCCACCGCGAGCAAGGCAAAGCCTGGATTCTTGCGCAACTGACGCAGCGCATACTCCAGGTCGCGTACGCAGTCCCTGAGCCGCATCGCTACGCCTCCGCTTCTGCTTCGAGCTTCTTGAGCTCGTTTTCCGAGACCACCTTTCCGTCGAACAGGTGTACTTCCCGCTCCGCGTGCCGCGCAAAGCGCGGATCGTGCGTTACCATGCAGATCGTCGAGCCCTCGCGATGCAGATCGGCCAGCAAATGCATCACCGCCTCGCCGTTCTTCNNTCCAGGTTGCCGGTGGGCTCATCGGCCAGCAGGATCGACGGAGATCCCGCCAGCGCGCGCGCCACGGCCACGCGTTGCTGCTGGCCGCCCGACAACTGCGCCGGGTAATGCTTCATCCTGTGCGCCATGTTCACCCGTTCCAGCGCATCCTTCACACGCTTCTTCCGCTCCGCCGATGGCATGCCCGCCCGATATGTCAGCGGCAGCTCCACGTTCTCTTCCACCGTCAGGTCGCCGANNAAGCTCTGGAAGATGAAGCCGATCTCCTGGTTCCTGATCCGCGAGCGCTCCGCAAAGCTCAGGTTCTCCACCGGATTGTTGTTCAGCAGATAACGGCCGCCCGTGGGCGTGTCCAGCAGCCCCAGAATCGACAGCAGCGTTGATTTGCCGCAACCCGAAGGCCCCGACATCGCCACATACTCACCGCGCGCAATCGTCAGGTGAATGCCCGAGAGCGCGTGTGTTTCCACTTCGTCGGTGTAAAAGATCTTCGTCAGATCCTCAATCTCAATCAAGTTGCCATTCGATGCCATTCCACTCTCCTTTTTCAGATTTCCCCGGGCTACTTTTCTAATCCCTAATCCCCAATCCCTGTTCCCTGCTTCATCAATCAAGCCTGATCCGGTCCACGCTATCCCACCGCGACATGTCGGAAAGAATCACCTGGTCGCCTTCCTTCAATCCTTCCAGCACCTGGATGTCGTTGACCGACGCGCGGCCCACCTTCACCGGCACGCGAGTTGCGCCCTTGCCATCCGCATCAATCTTGAACAGCGTCACCGTCGAGTTTTCGTTGCCCAGCGCCGGCCGACCCACGTAAACCACATCGGTCATGCGTTCCAGGTCGATGGTTCCGTCCACGCTCAGTTGCGGTACGGCGCCCGGCGGCAGGGGCCCATCCAGCATTACGTCAACCGTGCGCGTTCCGTTCACTACCGACGGATCGATTCGTGTCACATGACCCGGAATCACGCCGTTGTGCGTATCAATCGATGCCGGCTGCCCGATCTGAATATCGCGCGCCTGCGTCTCGGCAATCTGCAGCGCCGCCTTCAGCTTGTCCAGCTGAATCACCTCGGCTACCGACGTTCCCGCCGTCACATGCTGACCCACCTGCACCGGAGTGGCCAGCGGAGCAAGCGAACCGGAAATCCCCGCCCTCACCTGCAACGCGCCGGCCTGCCGCTGATACAGATTCAGCAACGCCTGGGCCTGGTCGATCTTCGTCTTCTGCGATGCCAGCTGGACCTCGATCGCCTTTTGATTCACATCCAGTTGCTGCTGGCTAAGCTGGTGCTGCGTGGTCAACTGATCCGCCGTGCCTTTCGACTTCTGATACGCCAAGCCCGAAATCACCCCCAGGTCGTAGAGCGCCTTGTCCGTCTGCGCCTGCAACTGGTCCTGCGAGTAGTCCGCGCTCACCTGCGCCGCCGCCGTCTTTTTATCCATCAAGGTGCTCTGCAGTGTCGCCTGCAGGCTCTTGTAGTCCGCCTCGGCCGCTTTCAGCGCGAGTTGCGCGTTCAGCACCTCCTGCTCCAGTTGCGGATCGGTCATGTCCAGTAGAATCGTGTCGGGCGTAACCATCGCGCCGGGCAGTACGCGAATCCGCACCACCGTTGCGTCGGTCTGGGCCGGAATCAGCTCGATCGAGTCCTCGCGTGGAACCAGGCTGCCGGTCGAAGCCCGCACCTGCCGCACCAGCGGCCCTCGCTTCACCACATCGGTCCACACCGTTGACCGGTCGACTGTGGGTGCTGCCGGTTTCAGCCGCGAAACGGCAAATACCAGCACCGCAACAACCACAACCGCGACGCCAGCCCAGATCATCAGCTGGCGATTCCTCTTCTTCTTTAAGTCGGGACGCGCGATATCCATCACGCCAGGTACTTGCACGTTGCGAGCCAACTGAGGCCAATCACTTTATATTGATTTCAGAGGAGTTACCCAGTTCCACACAGGCTCCATCCAGCCTTCAAGTGACCGTTTTCAGCTCCCAACTGTCCGATTTCGAACACTCGCCGTCGCCGCTACACACTCAGATAATCGATCCTGCCCATTTGCTCCCTGGGAATTTGGGCGCTCATCGCCCCCGCCACAATCTCCTGCGCCCGCAGTCCATCTATATGGTTCACCGGGAACGGCTCCCCATTCCGGCAGCAGCTCAGAAACGTCCGCAGCTCATCCTTGTACGCCGC
>PLST01000511.1:17363-24570 GCA_003164255.1 Acidobacteriaceae bacterium
CACCTGGATCTGCGCAATCAGCTCATCGCCAAAATCCAGCACCATCAGCGCGTCATCGAAATCTTCATCGCACGTCGTCAACCGATGACTGAAAACTCGCGAACCGATGGCCAACGCCCGCTCCGGCCTGCGCCCTGAGAACCACACCACCTCGTCCACGTTGTGCACGCCCATGTCGGCGAGAATTCCCGGGCTCGCAAACCCATCCGGAGCCGGCCCCGAATCCTCGAGCGCCGAATAGATCTTGTACACGCGCCCGATCACACCCTCATCAATCAGTTGCTTTGCATAGCGCGTCGGCGCGTCGAAGCGCCGTTGAAAACCCAGCATCAGCGCCTGCGGATGCTCGAGCTCCAGCACCTCGGCAAACGCGCGATCGCCCTCCAGGGTTCCCGTCAGCGGCTTTTCCAGCAACACCCGCTTTCCGGCTTCGATCATCATCGTCGCATGCGCGCGATGCAGCGAGGTATTGGTAGCAATCACGGTCACATCGCACAAACCCGGCTTTGCGAATTCCCTAATGTCTTCGAACACCGGCGTCCCGCCGCCCGTCATCTTGAGGAACGCCTCGCCCGCCTTCTTGTCCTGCGTAGCAACAGCGCTCAGCCGGCACTGGTCCGTCTCCCGCGCCAGTTCGTGGATGTGCAGCGCATGAATTATCCCCATGCGTCCCAACCCGGCCACTCCCACCCGCAACGGTTCACATGATTTTGAAACGGAAGACCCAGAAGTTTCCGTGACCATCGTTCCCAACTTTTCCGATCCCGAAGCCGTAACAGGTGCCCCAGGTCCCTCGTCCGCCGCGGCGGAGGGCACCCGGGATACCACGAGCTAAATCCCACCAACACGAAGCTAGAGGCTAGGAGCTAGCAGCTAAAAGCTGACCACTGATCACTGACAACTGCCCTTACTCCACTTCCTGCTTGGCCTTGTATCCGTCCCGCGCAATAATGTCGTACTTCAGCGGCTTTTTCTTCTCGTCCTGGAAGCGCAGCGGCTGTCCCTCCGCATCCACCAGTTCCACGCGCAGCTTGCGGTAGGTGCCGTCCTGCTTGGCGTTGCTCGGCCGGTACACCAGCTCGTACTTCGAACGGATCGTCTCGTTGATGTTCTGGAAGATATCCGGCATCTCGCCCTCAAACCGCGGGAAGAAGCTCATGCCTCCGGTCGCGCCTGAAAATGTCTTCATCTCGTTATCGGCCTGCAGGTAGTCCATCTCCCGCTCTGCGCCGCGCATGCCGCCCCGGTCTTCAGTCATCACGCGCACCATCCCGCCCGTTGAAACCGTAAAGATCGTAATGTCCTGCGAAGCCCTCACGATCTTCAGAATCTTGTCGAACGTCAGCTTCGAGAACGTGTCCCGTCCGCTGGAGATCAGGATGATGTATTTGCGCCCCTCCACCCTCTGCAGCCGGTCCAGCCCCTCGTTCAGCGCGTCGAACACATTCGTTTCCCTGAAGCCGGGAATCACCAGCGAGTTAATCCCCTGCAGGATCTGCCGCTTGTCCTGCGTAAAGTCCGTGATGATCTGCGTGTTCATGTCGAACGTCATCATCGCCACATAATCCTGCGGCCGCAGTTGCTGCGCAAAGGCCCACGCGGCGTTTTTCATGTCATAGATAAAGTAGTAGCTGTTGGCGGCAAACTCGCACAGCAGCAGCGCCGTAATCGGCGCCTCAACGCGCTTGAACCCGATCAACTTCTGTTCCACGCCATCTTCATACACGCGGAAGTTGTCCGGTTTGAGCCCCGGCACAAACTGGTGTGTCTTTTCCAGAAGCACGCCCACGTCCACCGTCACTTCCGGCACGTCGAGCCGCAACGACACATTGCCCAGCCCCTCGGGATTTTTCACCTTCGGCGCAGCCGGCGCCGGCGCAGGCGGGGGCACATCCTCCGGCGCTTCCTTCTTCTTAGGCACTGCAATCACGCCGTTATCCCCGCCCGGACCTCCCGAGTCGGGAATCGTCTGCGCCGGCTGCGGCGTCTGCGTGTTCTGCCCATGCGCCGCGGGACCAAGTGTCAAAGGATTGATTGCCATCACCGCCAGCGAATAAAACAGCAGCCCTGTTGGAACCTGACGGGCAAGCGATGCGATTCTGTGCAGCCTTTGCGAAGCGATTCTATGCAGCTTAGACATGGCAACCTCTGTGTTCAACAGCATACGGGATCAACCTCCACCAACAACAGCGTCCACAAACAGCTTCCCGGAGAGGCCTCTAGCCTTTACCCGACGGTCGCTGTCAACTCTGTGCCCCATCCATCGCGTTCTTTGCGATGGGTGGGATCGCAAGCACTCAAGTGTTTCCCTATTCCCTATTCCCTATTCCCTGCTTTTCTAATCCCTATCCCCTATTCCCTGTTCCCTGCTCTTTCCCCGGCTGTACTCTTATAGACGTGGAACTTCCTCTGAAGCAAACCATTCCCTGTCTTGCGGCCCGAAATCTTGCGGCCGTTCTTCTCGCCCCGGCGCTTCTCCTCGCACCATCGCTCCTCTGCGCGCAAACCCCATCCGCGCTCGCCCGGCTCGAATCCGGCCCTCCGCCCTCCACCGGCGGCGTCTTTCCGCTCAGCCAGGTCCACGCCGGCCTCTCCGCGACAGCATGGACCGTCTTTTCCGGCAGCAAGCCAGAAGCCATGGATGTTGAAATCCTTGGCGTGCTGCGCGGTGCGCGCGGTCCCGGCCAGGACATGATCCTCGCTCGCCTCCACGGCGCCCATCCCGAGTACACCGGCGTAGTCGCCGGCATGAGCGGCAGCCCCGTCTACATCGGCAACAAACTGCTCGGCGCGCTCGCCTACCGCATCGGCCAGTTCTCAAAGGAACCCATCGCTGGCATCACCCCCATTGAGCAGATGCTCGATGTCCGCGACCTGCCCATCGCGAACGCCGCCGGCCCATCCCTCCAGGCCGGCCTCGCAACCTCCAACAGTCCGTCCGCCGCCTCCGCCAGCTCATCCCGCCCCGACCTCCAGATGCATGACTTCCAAATGATGGAAACGCCCCTCGTCATGAGCGGATTCCGCCCTGAAGCCATCCAACTCTGGCAGCAGCAGATGGCCGGAACCACCCTGGCCACCATCGCCGCAGGTGGCGTAGGCGGCTCATCCGATTCCAGTCCCGAGCCAAACGCCGTGGCAGCAGCAGCCATGCTTCCTGGATCCGCCGTTAGCCTGCTCCTTGTCCAGGGCGATCTCGAGGTCGCCGCCACCTGCACCGTTACCTACATCGATCCCAAACAGTTGCTTGCCTGCGGCCACCCCATCCTCCAATCCGGAACCATCTCGGTTCCCATGACCGCAGCCGACGTGGTCGCCACGCTCTCGTCGCCGCTCGATTCCTTCAAGATCATCAACACCGGCGCCACCATCGGTGCATTCACTGAAGACCGCGCCTCGGCCATCAGCGGGGTCCTCGGCCTCCGCGCTCGCATGATCCCTTTCCACATCACNNAACGACTCCACCGCGGACTCGAGCTATCACCTCCAGGGCACCATCGATCTCGATGGCTTCGCCCCTTCGCCCATCGACGTCTGGTCCACTCCCGGTGATGCCCTTCCCGCGCCCATGCAGGCTGCCCTGCTCTCCGGCCTCCACTTCCAGAGCCTCTACGCCAACGGTGCTCGCCAAACCACCGTCCGCGCCATCGATCTCAACGTTCAGGTCGTTCCCCGCCGCATGCAGGTCACTCTTGAAGCCGCCCGTCTCATCTCCGGCGACTCGCCCCGCGCCGGCGACACCGTCCTGGTCGAGGCAACCCTCCGGCCCTGGCAGCAGCCCGCGCGCAACATCCGCATCCCCATCACTTTGCCCGCCCGGCTGGCCCCGGGCAACTTGCGCCTGCTCGTCTCGGATGCAGGGACGCTGGACCGCGCTCTGGACCCGCCCCGGCCCCCCTCCCACCCGCCTGACTTGGCTGCCGTACTCGCCCAGGACCGTCGACTCCACTCCACTGACCGCGTCTATGTCAGCCTACTCGTCCCCGAAACCCAGGCCGATCTAGCCGGACAAACCCTTCAAAGTCTGCCACTTTCCGTCGCCAACGCCCTCGAGCCCCTGCGCTCCACGCAGGAGGCCGGCCTCAACGGCGAATCGGCCCTCGTCGAGGCCGACGCACCCGCCGGAGGCGTGCTAAATGGTTTTCAGGTCATCAACCTGCACATTGATCCCGGAGGCGGTTTACACTAAACAAAGAAATCATTTCGTTGTTCAATTGGTTTATCCGGCGCCTTGGTTAAAAAGGCCGGCAGTTTTGTTCGCATCCTCCAAAGAGGCATCCAGAGAGGCTATGGCACAAATTCAGGGTTTGGCAGCACATGCGGCGGGGGCGGAACTCCTGCCCTATCGTTACGACCCCGGCAAGCTCGGGTCCCAGGAAGTCGAAATCTCCATAACCCACTGCGGCATCTGCCACAGCGACATTCATCTCATCTCCAACGACTGGGGCATCAGCCATTTTCCCTTCATTCCGGGCCATGAAGTCATCGGTTCAGTCGCAGCCATCGGCAGTGATGTACGCGGTCTCCAGGTAGGCCAGCGCGTCGGCCTCGGCTGGCAGTCCAACTCCTGCGGCATCTGCGAGTGGTGCATGCGCGGCATGGAGAATCTCTGCCCTGAAGCTGAAGGCACCTGCGTTCATCGCAACGGCGGCTACGCCGATCGCGTCCGCGCCAACGCCCGCTTCGTTATTCCCGTGCCTGACGGGCTCGCCAGCGAGCAGGCCGCGCCCCTGCTCTGTGGCGGCGTCACTGTCTACAATCCCCTCCGCATCCACGGCATCAATCCAACCTCGCGTGTCGGCGTCGTCGGCATCGGCGGCCTCGGCCACTTGGCCATCCAGTTCGCCCGCGTCTTCGGCGCGCAGGTCACTGCATTCTCCACCTCCGCCGGCAAAGAGAAGGAAGCCCGAGCATTCGGCGCTCACCACTTCGTCAACAGCCGCGAGTCCAAGGCGATGAAGGAAGTGGCCAACTCGCTCGACTTCATCATCACCACCGTCAACGCCGACCAGGATTGGGGAACCTACCTCCAGGCCCTTCGCCCGCTCGGAACTCTCTGCTTTGTCGGCGTGCCTCCCTCGCCGGTCAGCATCCACGCCTTCCCGCTCATCTCAGGCCAGCGTGCCATCAGCGGCAATCCTACCGGCAGCCCCTTCCGCCTGCGCGAGATGCTCGACGTAGCCGCTCGCCACGGCGTCAAGGCCGCCACCGAGCCCTTTCCCATGGCCAAGGCCAACGAAGCCATCGAGAAGGTCAAAAAGGGCAAGGTCCGCTACCGCGCCGTCCTCGCCAACTAACCAGCCGAACTTTTGCGAAACAAGAAAGGGCGCGCCAAGTGCGCGCCCTCAGCTTGCTGAAAAACCTCTGTTGCGGCATTGTCTTGAAAGGGCGCGACTTTAGACGCGCCATAAGCGGTGCAATATGAACGCGGGCTTTACAGGATGCGGAAAAACTCCGAGCGTGAGAGGGTTTGTATCAGGGCACGAGTTTACTCGTGCCGAAAAGGCCGCAAAATAGGTGTCGGGCTTCAGCCCCTGCTAATTTCGCACTACTGCACGCGCCTTTTTCCGCAACCTCTTTAGCCTCTGAGGGAGGTTTTTCGCGAAGGCCTCTCAAATTTTGACAAAGCATCAAGAAAGGCTCCCGTTTTCCAACGGGAGCCTTTTGTATTTTGGATTCAGGCTGAAGAAGCCTGCGTTGCCGCAGCAGGAGCTTCAGCTACTCTAATTGTTGTTCTCATTCGAGTGGCTCTTAACCCGCGCCCAATCCACTGGCTCGCCGGTGCCGTCACTCACTTTCACTACAAGCGGCGACTTGCCGTCTGAAGTGACGATAATCGACTCGAGATCGTCGACATTGGTTGCCGGCAGCACATGCGCAACCCTGCCTTCTGCAACGCCACTGATTTCCACTTTGAAGTTGCTCAGTTTGGAACTCCGGGCATTTACCGGCAGACTCGCTGCGGCAAGGTTTACGGTGTAGCTGCCCTTCGGCCACACGCCAAAGTTCACGTTACCGCCTGCGTCGGAAGTCCGGGCCGCGCAGCCTCCCCCAGGGTTCTTTCCCAGCTTCACGTCAATGCCCTTTAACGGCGCTCCGGCAAGTGCAGCTTGAACGGCGAGCAAAAATACCAGGCTCGCGGAAACATTCATCAAAACTCGCTTCATTACGACCTCCAGCCCAAGTTCCGGGCAGAGTTCATTCTATTGAAGAACAGGGCGCCTGAGAGAATCCCACGAAAGAGGGTAATGCATGCGTTCCGTTTGGGAGAGGTTAAGATACTCCATAGCCAAGGTGTGCCGGCCATCGATCAGGAGAGCAAGAGTGGCATATTACACGCGGGTCTTGTCAAAAGATGAGGAGTTCCCTTCCTTTGAAGAACTTGCGCTGGTGATTCGCGAACAGCACCCTGAGTTCCGACTTTCGATTGAAGAAGGAACTGAAGAGGGGTGGGAGATACTCCTGCTCTCGGGGCTCGATGAGGTCGAGGTGGCGCTGATTGAGCGAAATCCGGTGTGGGACGGCTCGATCGGCCAGGACGAAATTGCCGATTTCATTGAAGACTTGCAGGATTGCAAGCCGAAAAGCGGCGTTCAATGGCTTGAAGATTACCTGACTGCGGTGAAGACGATCTATGCCTTCCAGCATCTGCAAGGTGCGGAGTTAGTGGATGGCGGCAACGCTCTGCATGCGTTGCGATCGGCGCTTTGGGAGCGTGGAGATGCGATCATCCAGGCCGACGGTGAGGGGTTTACCAACGAGGATGGCTATCACATTGTGTGGCAGTTCTCCGACTCCGTATCGGGGCCGTGGAGAATGGGCGTTCTGCAGGATGGGGTTTGGCACCACTTCTCGATGGACCTCGGTGACCCTGATCATCGGGCCGCTTTCCTGAAGGGCATGGTTCCTGGCGATCTGACGGCAGTGCTTGGATCGGGCGCGTAGACCGAACAGACGGACCTGCCATAAAGTCGCGAATTCTTCTTTCCGCCGTTGTGCCCGTCGTCACCCCAGCCCGACATATTCATCGACTAAAATTGATTTGAGGAACCTACACAATGTCGCGTAAAGCACTGATCGCTGCCAATTGGAAGATGTACAAGACGCCTGCGGAAGCCAAGGCGTTTGTGGATGCATTTTTGCCGCTCGTCGCTGGCCATACACGTGATGAGATTGCTTTGTTTCCCTCGCCCGTTTTGCTTCCAAC
>PLST01000511.1:24595-40720 GCA_003164255.1 Acidobacteriaceae bacterium
AACAAGAAGCTGCACACAGCGCTGAAGCATGGCGTGATCCCTGTGGTCTGCGTGGGCGAAGTGCTGGAAGAGCGTGAAGCCGGAAAGACCGCCCATGTGCTGAAGACGCAAATCACGGGAGCGTTGGCAGGCATCACCGCTGAAGCGGCTGCGCCGATTGTGATTGCGTACGAGCCGGTGTGGGCCATCGGCACAGGCAAGACGGCAACGCCGGAGATTGCTGTCGATGCGCACAAGATCATTCGTGCNNGGCGGAGCGAGCCTCAAGCCGGATTCGTTCACAGCGATTGTGAAATACTGATTTCCGTTGAACTCTGTTGGGCCGCGCATCGAACGGCGCGGCCCAACGTATGATGGCTCATGGCACTCCGCGATTTCTACATCGATCGCCTGCGCACGGTAATGACTGCGTTCGTCATCCTGCACCATACTGCGATTACCTACGGCGCCATTGGCGGCTGGTTCTGGCATGAAATCGATCCCTCGCCTGCGGCATCAAGCCAACTGCTGATTCTGTTCTGCACCACCAACCAAGCCTATTTCATGGGTTTCTTCTTCCTGCTGGCCGGGTACTTTACGCCCGCCTCGTTGGAACGCAAGGGCTATGCGCGCTTTGTCGGGGATCGCTTTATTCGTCTCGGGCTGCCGCTGCTCGCGTTCATTCTGATTCTGGGGCCGCTCACCGCGGCGATCGTCACGGCCGCAGAGGGACACGGCTTCTGGCCGACGATTGCCTATCTCTGGAAGCATCGTCAGATCATTAATGGGCCACTCTGGTTCGCGCAGGCTCTGCTGATTTTCAGCCTGTTCTACTGCGTGTGGAGAGCCGTTTTCGGAGCTACGCTGACTGAGTCGCAACAAACGCCCAGGCCGGTTCCTGCAGGACGATGGTGGCTGCTGAGCGCTCTGGCGACCGGCGGCGCTGCACTCGCAATTCGGCAGATTGTTCCTACGGGTGTGAACGTATTCGGACTGCAGCTTGGATATTTCGCCACATATGTTGTTCTGTTTGCAGTGGGTATCGCTGCTTGGCGATTCGATTGGCTCCGGCAGCTCAACTGGAAGAATGCACGTGTGGGAGTCATCGCGTTCTTGATCGCGTGGCCCGTGATGCCGGTGGGCATTGCGGTTGCTCATGCTTTGGGAGGGCGCGGAAGGTCCAACTTCTCCGGCGGCTTGTCGTGGACAGCGATTCTCTATGCACTCTGGGAGCCGTTCGTGGCATGGGGCTTGATTGCCTTGTCGTTGTTGGTGTTTCGCGAGCGCATGAATCAGCCTTCTGCGCTTTGGGCGTGGCTCAATCGAAGAGCCTACGCGGTGTACATCATACACCCGCCGGTGTTGGTGGGAATCAGCTTGCTACTGCACGGCTGGGTGGCTCTTGCGCTGGTGAAATTCGGCGTCGTCGGATTGCTGGCCTGCATCGCCACATGGCTGGCCGCCGATCCGCTGGTCCGACTGCCCGGCTTGCGGCGTGTGGTCTAAACCGGGCTGCATCTAGATGTAGAAACTTGCGATCCATCCCTGCAGAAGCGCCGGGAAGCAGCCGAATACGACCACTGCTGCAGCGATTGCAAGCAACACAATCAGCGTAACCGGATGTGCCTTGATCGGGGTCTCATCCACGGCGGGCATGACGTAGGCGCGCTTGAGAACCTGCAGGTAGTAATAGAGCGAGACTGCGCTCATGGCGATGGCCAGCGCGACGAGGGCAAAGGGTGTGGGTCCGCTCTGAGCGCCGAGGACCGCGGCAAACAGATTGAACTTTGCCCAGAAGCCAACCAGCGGTGGAATGCCCGCAAGTGAGAGAAAGAGNNACGGAGACCACGCCAAAGGCCCCGATGGTTGTGAGTCCATAGGTAAGGATGTAGTAAAGGATGGCATTTGTACTGAGCGGCGAATGCGTGAAGAATGCAAGCCCAAGCAGGATGTAGCCGGCGTGCGCAATCGCGGAATAGGCAAGCAGCCTTCGCACGCTCGTCTGTGCAAGAGCTGCGAAGTTTCCCAGCACCATGGATGCGACGGAAAACACCGTCAGAATTAACATCCACGGCGTCGCAAAGCCGAGATACACGGGCGAGTGGGCCGTAACTGCGGGAACTTGAACTGCAGTAAGCGCGGCCGTGAATGGACGTCCATCGAACACATGACTGGCGGCCGTGGAAATTGAGATGAGTAAAGCGAAACTGGCCACCTTTGACACGGAGGCGATAAACGCAGCCGCTGGCGCGGGTGCGCCTTCATAGGTGTCCGGCGCCCACAAATGAAACGGAACCGCTGCAACCTTGAAACCGAGCCCAGTCAACACCAGCACAATCGCGACATAGAGCAGAGGAGCAGCACGGTAGGCATTCCAACCATAAACCGCCAGAAGGATCTCGTGGAGGTTTGTCGAACCGGTAATTCCGTAGAGATAACTGAACCCGAATAGCAGGAACGCAGCCGACATGCCACCGAACAGATAGTACTTCATCGCGGCTTCAGCGCTCTTGCCGGATGACTTGGCGAACGCAGTGAGAATATAAAGTCCAAGACTCAGGAGTTCGAGGCCTACGAAGATCACAAGCAGGTCCTGCGCGGCGGCGATAAGCAAGCCGCCTGCGGCTGCCATCAGCACCACCGCGACATACTCGCCCGCATTGCGTGTGAAGACGGAGTCAATCAGCAGGAGGAGCGTGAGCGCGGTGAGAATGAGAATGCCGGCCTGCGCCGCGGCGATATAGCCGCCTGCAGCCAGAAGAACAGAATCACCATAGTTGAGACCGGTGCTGCCCTGCATCTGCAAAGCCCAGAGGGCTGCGCCACAGCCGGCTACACCGACAAGAGCTGCGACAGCCGTGCGCGTCTTGAGGGCCGCCTTGCGCAGAAAGCCGAGGTCGACGACGAGCACCAGGAGGGCCGCGATTTCAAGTGCCGTTTCCGAAAGCGTTGCGCGGAAGAGATCTGTGTAGTTCATTGTCCTCCTCCCGCAAGAAGCGCCTTAACTGCCGGCTCAATGGTGTCGAGCAGAATTCTCGGATAAAGGCCGACAAACAGGCTCACGCCAGTCAACATGATCACGCCGGTAATTTCTGGCCAGGTAATCGCCGCCAATCGGTGCGATGGCTCATGCTCCTGTTCAAGGACATGTGCGGTGGGGAGCACGTCACTGAAAAATGCCTTCTGCAGCGCACGCCACGTGTATGCAACGCCAATCACGATGCCGATGCCGGCTGCAATTGTCCACCAGGGCCTCACCATCCACGCGCCTACCAGCACTTGTAACTCGGCAACAAAACCGGAAAACCCGGGCAAACCCATCGAGGCCATTCCTGCGATGACAAAGGCCCATGCCGCAAAGGGCAGGCGCCGGCCAAGATGCATGGTTTCAAGTTCAGCTAGCTGGCGCGTATGGGTGCGCTCGTAAACGATGCGGCCGACGATTGCAAAGAGCAGACCGGCAATGATGCCGTGCGAGAACATCTGCAGGACGGCGCCGGTAACGCCAATCTGGTTGAGCGTCATGAGGCCCAGAAGCACAAAACCCATGTGGCTGACACTTGAGTAGCCGATGACAAATTTGAAGTCGGTCTGCGCAAGCGCGACCAGCGCGCCATACACGATGCCGATAACCGCGAGCAAAGCAAAAACGTCCCGCCATGAACCGAGCCCCAGCAGTGAGAATCCCCATGGATCAAGACCATGCGGGAAGAGCCAGATTCCCACGCGCAAACATCCGTATGCGCCCAGCTTCATCACCACTCCAGCCAACAGCATTGAGGCCGCAGTGGGAGCGGCCACGTGGCCTGTCGGCGCCCAGGTGTGGAACGGCCACATGCCGGCTAGAATTGCAAACCCGGTAAAGACCAGCGGAAAACACCACATTTGAAAGCTGACGGGCAGGCCTGCATGGGCAAGATCGATCATGCTTGTGGAGTGGCTGCCAGAGGTCGTGTATGCCGCCAGCAATCCAATCAGCACCATCGCCGAACCTACGAAAGAATAGAGCGCCAGTTTCATCGCTCCGTACTCACGACGCGTTGATCCCCAGATCGCGATGAGGAAGTACTTGGGAACGATGGCGATTTCGTAGAAAACGAAGAGCAGGAACACATCGAAGCTGAGAAAGACGCCGTAGACGCCGCCGATCAGCGCCAGATAAAAGGCGAAGAACTCATTGGTGCGCACCTCAATGTTCCAACTGAAGAGAACACCGGCAACTGCTGCGAGCCCGGTTAGGAGCACCAGCACGCGGCTGATGCCGTCAGCCGCGAGCAGGTAGTGAATTCCCATCGAAGGAACCCAGGCCAGATCAACAATCACAACGCGGCCTTGGCCCATACCGTGAACAAAGCCGCCAAAGGCATGCAGCAGGCCGAGCACAGCCACGGCAAGCGCAAACCAGCGAGCAAGCGCGTTCTTGCCTTTGGGCAAGAGCGCCTCGACAAGCGCCCCGGCAAACGAGAGATAGATCGTCCACGCCAACATCTAAAATCTCCAGTGAGCCAGCAGGTTAACGACCGTTGGGTTCACGCTGTCTACAATCAGTTGGGGCACCAGGCCAATAATCAGCATCAGCCCGATCACAGGGGCGAGCGCCAAACGCTCGCCGTGCTGCATATCAGGAAATCCGGCCAGGTGCTCGGGCACGGGACCGGTGAATACTTTCTGGATCACTTTAAGGATGACGGCCGCCGTGACAAGCAGGCCCAGGATTGAAACGGTGGCCGCAACCCAGGCCAGCGGAAACACGCCGCGGAAGATGAGGAACTCGCCGACGAAGCCATTGAGGCCGGGCAAACCGAGTGACGAAAACAGCGCGATTCCCATCAGGCCTGCGAACACCGGTGCCGGCTTGCGCAGACCTCCGAAGTCATCAATTCCGCGAAGCCCTCCGGTACGGAACTGGATCATGGAAATAAACCAGAAGAGCGCAGCGGCTGTGATTCCATGGTTGAACATCTGCAAGATGACGCCATTCAGAGCGGCAGTCTGACTGGCCAGCGCTGCCGGGCCAAATGCTGGAGTAGCCAGCGCGAAAATGCCAACCAAACAATAGCCGAGGTGGTTCACTGAGGAATAGGCGAGAACACGCTTGAGATCCTTTTGTGCGGCAGCGGCCCATGCGCCCATCACCACCGTAGCAACCGCGAGCACAAGCAAAGGCGTGCGCATCTGCGCGATCTGGTGGCCGAACAAGGGCAGCGCAATGCGCAACAGGCCGTAGACGCCCATCTTCGACATAGCGCCTGTCAAGAGCATCGTTACAGGAGAAGGTGCCTCAGCGTAAGCAGCCGGCAACCATGTATGAAACGGCATCATGGGAACCTTGACGGCAAACCCGGCGAGTACTCCAATCGCAAGCCAGATCATCACCGGCCCCAGGTGCGCTGTAACCATCTGCTCCAATGCGCCAGTCGAGGCGAGCTGGGCGAGTTCGCCAAAGTCCATGGTTCCTGTAGAGAGAAAAAGAGCAAGAAAGGAAACCAGCAGCGCAACCGAACCCGCCATTGTATAGACAAAGAATTGTGTAGCTGCGGGTCCTCGCCGTGGGCCGCCCCACAGTTTGATAAGGAAGAATGCCGGAATCAGGCTGATCTCCCAGAAGAGAAACCAGTGGAAGAAATTGAGCGCCGTAAAGGATCCGAAGAGACCCGACTCGAGCACAAGCACCAGGCAGAAGAACAGGTTGGGCTGATGGTGAACGCGATGCGCCGCATCCACCGACATCAGTGTGACAATGGCCGAGAGCACCAGCATCAGAGCACCCAGGCCATCGACGCCTAGGTGATATTCAATGCCAAGCGAAGGTGCCCAGGCTACGCGCTCAACCATGCCCATCGCTCCATCGGTCGGTAAACTGGCCCAGATAAAAAGCGCCAACGCAAGGCTCGCGATCGTGGCGAAGAGTGCTACAGCGCGCGCATGTCTTCCCGAGAAGAGCGCTACGGCCGCGCCGGCGAGGGGCAGAACCGTGAGGAGCGTCAACATCGGAAATCCCGTCGTCAATGCGTTCATGGCCGGCTGCTCCAGATCAGAATGGCAACCAGTGCCACGACGGCAAGCGCCAGGATTCGAAGATAGTTTTGCACGCGGCCGCTTTGGATGCTCGCGAGCAGGCCGCCACCCGTCGAGATCTCCTCGCAGCCTTTATCGAAGGTACCGTCAACCACGTTGGTGTCGAGGAAGCGATTCAATTGCGCCCATAAGCCAAAGAGCCAGGTTACGGCTGCGACCGCGCCACCCCAGACGCGGCGATCGAGCCAGTCGGCAACGCGTGCCCACCACTCGTAGAAGGCAATGAAGGTCGCTCCGTAAAACTCGTCTACGTAAAACTTGTCGCGGAGCACGGCCCAGATCCATGGAACGGCTCTCTCAAGTGCGTCGGGCGCTTCGGCATTGGGAGACTTGTTGCCGTAGAGTGTCCAGCCGAAACCGATGCCGAGAACAACGATGACACAGGAAGTAAGCAACAGCATTAACCAGGCCGGCTCGGCAAAGGCATGGAGACTAACGTCCGCCGCGCGATTGTCCAGGAAGGCGCGGAACCACGGCCATGCAGGCGTGCCGATCACGCCGAGGGCGACAGCGAAGAACGCCAGAATCGCGAGCGGCGTCGTCATGACGCGCGGGCTTTCATGCGCGTGATTGTGTCCACGATATGCGCCGAAGAAGACGTAGCTGATTTGGCGCGTCATGTAGAACGCCGTCAGCACCGCACCAAAGACCAGCATGTTGAAGGGCGCCTGCGAGAGCGGCCAGCCGTGCGCCGACTCCAGAATCGCATCCTTGCTCCAGAAGCCGGAGAAGAAGATTGGCACTCCGCAAAGCGCAAGCATGCCGATGCCATACGTGGCGAAGGTGAGCGGCATTGCAGATTTGAGGCCGCCCATTTTGCGAATATCTTGCTCCTCGTGGCAACCGTGAATCACTGAACCGGCGCCCATAAACAAGAGCGCTTTGAAAAAGGCATGCGTGATCAGGTGAAACATCCCGACGGCCACCCCGCCCAGCCCGAGTCCGGCCATCATGTAGCCGAGCTGCGAGATCGTTGAATAGGCGAGAATACGCTTGATGTCGTTTTGCGCGACGGCGATGAGCGCCGCAAACAGCGCCGTGGATGCGCCCACCCAGGTCACCACCGTGAGAGCCGGGGTCGTTCCACCGGCAAGCGCGCCGGCCTGCATCAAGGGATAGACGCGCGCGATGAGGTAAACGCCGGCAGCCACCATGGTGGCCGCGTGAATCAGCGCGGAAACCGGTGTGGGGCCTTCCATCGCATCAGGCAGCCAAACGTGCAGAGGAAGCTGGCCGCTCTTGCCCGCAGCACCTGCGAAGATAAGCAGCCCAATGGCCGTTGCTGCACTTAGCCCAAGAGCCGCAGGCTGCGCCAGCAATCCCGTCAGCGCCCACCCCTCGATTGAGCCAGCGCCGTGGTTATAAAAGAGCAGCGTTCCCGTCTGCGCGAAAAGCCAGACAATGCCCAGGAGGAAAAAGATGTCGCCGACGCGCGTCGTCAGGAATGCTTTTTTTGCTGCGGCTGCGGCAGAAGGCTTCTGGTACCAGAATCCAATGAGCAGGTACGACGTAAGACCTACGATCTCCCAGGACATGAACAACAGCAGAATGCTATTCGAGATCACAACGCCCAGCATCGCTCCCGCAAAAAGCGAGAGGAAGCAGAAGAAGCGCGTGTAGTTTTCGTCGTGGGCCATGTAACCAATGGAGTAGATGAAGATNNAACGGCAGCCCCTTGCGCCCATCCGGCCACGACGTGAGCGAATGCAATCAGCGAGAGCAAAAGCGAGAAGCTGAGCGAGCCTATCGACAAAACAGTGGCAGCCTTGCGCCTTGGCTGTTTAAGCAGCGAGATCACCCCTGACGCCACGATCGGCATGGCCGGGATCAGCCACAAGATCTTCGCGATCGGCGAGGCGGCCAGCTGCGGAGTGAATAATGTTGCTGCCTGCATCAATTCTTCACCCCTTCATCCTGTTCATCTTGTCGAGATCGGTCGTTTGAGCGTGACGATAAATGGCGATGACGAGCCCAAGGCCAACCGCTGCCTCAGCCGCCGCAACGGCAATTGAGAAGATGGCGAACATCATGCCGGTGAGCGCCTCGGGATGCGGACCGTAACGCCAGAACGCAATGAAATTCAGGTTGGCAGCGTTGAGCATGAGTTCTATTCCGATAAGCACAAGAATGGCGTTGCGCCGCACAAGCGCTCCCGCAAGCCCAATGGCAAACACCAAAGCAGCAACGAGAAGGTAGCTCGCCAGCGGCGTCACTTGGCACCCTCTTTCTCGTGCATGGCCACGATGACTGCGCCGATGGTGGCCGCTGTGAGCAGCAGGGCGACAATCTCAAGCGGCAGCACGTAACGATCAACGAGTGCGACGCCGATGTCGTGAACAGTGACCACCGGAACCGCCGCTTCGTGAGGCAAAGTCCACGCACTCCGCAGTATCGCCCAACCGAGCGCTGCAAAAACCGCCGCGGAAATCACAACCCCCGCAAGCCAGCTGCGGCTGAAAACTCCGTCCCTCGGAAGTTCGGAACCCTTTGTGAGAAGAATCGCAAAAACGATAAGTATGGCGACTGCACCAATGTAAACCAGAATCTGCGCGAACCCAGCGAATTGCGCATCGAGCGAAAGAAACAGGAATGCCAGTCCAGCAAAGGCAACCGTCACCGCCAGCGCACAGTGGACCAAAGGCTTGAGGAGCACTGCCGCGAGGGCACCTGCCACCGTCATGGCTGAAACGAGATAAAACACAGGGCTCACCGGCGGTTCTCCTTTCCTGAGCAAGTCAATCGGGCTGCGCGGATCTTGCCTTCAAGCGCCTTACTCCGCATAACGGTATCTCCTCGGCCCGAAGTGTTCTTTGTACATACCCACCCGTCCCATCAGGATGTAGGCGGCAATCAAGATCGCCGAACAGACACCCCAACGAGCCCATCCCTCTCCCATGAACCGCCAGAGCGCCGTCACCATCAAGTTCAGCAGTGTAAGCGGCAGAACGAATTTCCATGCGAAATTCATCAGCTGGTCCTGGCGAAGGCGAGGCAAAGTGCCGCGCATCCAGATAAAGACGAAGATCGACATCATGAGCTTGGAGAAAAACCAAATCCACGACGGGATGAACGTCAGAAATGAGAACGGCGCGGACCAGCCGCCAAGAAAGAGCGTAGTTCCGAGCCCGGAGATAGAGAACATAGCCAGGTATTCGCCGAGAAAAAAGAGAGCAAATTTAAAGCCCGAGTACTCAGTGTGGTATCCGGCTACAAGTTCCGATTCTCCTTCGGGCAAGTCGAATGGGGAGCGATTGGTCTCGGCAGTGGCCGCGATGGCGTACATGATGAAGCCGACCAGTCCCCAGGGAGTAAAAATGTACCAGTGCGGAAAGATGCCGGTGTATCCGCTTTGTGCTGCAACGATTTTGGTGAGTGACAGCGAGCCCGCGATCATGACCACCGAGACGCTTGAAAGAAGCAGTACCACCTCGTAGCTGATCATCTGGGCCACGGCGCGCATCGCTCCAAGCAAGGAGTATTTATTACGGCTCGACCAGCCTGCCATGAAAACGGAGACCTCCGTCGAAGCGCCCATGGCGAAATAAAAAAGCAAGCCGGCATCCATGTCCACCAGCACCATGTTGCGGCCCATGGGCAGCACCGCAAAGCCCATGAAGACCGCGACCACAAGCACAACAGGAGCAAGAAAGTGTACGGGCGCATTGGCGATCGAGGGCACAATGTCCTCTTTGGTCAGCGACTTGATACCGTCGGCAATCGGCTGCATGATGCCGAATGGTCCAACGCGGTTGGGGCCAATGCGGTTTTGAATGCGCGCCAGCCCCTTGCGCTCGAAGACAGTGGTCAGTGCGAAGAGCGCAGGGAAGACGCAGACAATGGCGACAACAGCGAGCAACACTGAGGCCACCGGCTGCAAGCTCAATGGAAGAAATGCTACGAGCCAGTGCTGGAGGAGAACGAAGATCTGGTCCATNNCTTTTCCTCAGCGAGCCGGGCGTCCACTTCCGCCGCCTCGGTGGGATGAATCTGGTGATAGTACTCGTTCGACCTGGAGAGTTCCTTGCGGTCGAGAAGCAGCCCACCGAAGCGGTCGGTAGTGGCCAGCTCAAACTGCGTATCCATCTTGATTGCTTCAAACGGGCAGACTTCAACACAAATCTGGCAGCTCATGCAGACCGAAATATCGATATCGAAGCGCGTGGGATAGAACTGCTGCTTGCCAACGTAGTCAGGCTTCTTGTCCTTGCTCTTCTCGATATAGATGCATTTGGGCGGGCACTCTTTTTCGCAGATCTGGCAGGCAACGCAGCGCAGTCCAGCCTCCGCATCGGCAGTGTCGAACACAAGGAAGGGAAACACACGCGCGTTTTCGGCCGGAGCTTCCCGCTCTTCCGGATACTGAACCGTCGTCAGCCGTTCCGCGGACACAAAGCTGCCGGCGAAATTTCTCGCCGTCTCAGCCATGCCCTTCAGTATTCCCTCACCCAGCAAGGAGTCCTCCAAAAACAGATACATACTTCACTATCGATCCACTTCCCCAAGCACAATATCGACACTGCCAAAAATCAAAACCACGTCGGCCACGTTGCTGCCGAGACACATATCTTCAAGCACAGTCAGGTTAATCANNCCCAATTCGCCCTTGGGCGCCTCAATGCGTCCGTAGGCCTCGCCCGGCTTGGGGCGGAAGCCCCTGATCTTTGCCTTGGGATCCATAATCGGTCCGCCGGGAATCTCCTTCAGAGCCTGGTCCAGGATTGTGACTGATTCGCGCATCTCCAGGATGCGCACCATGTATCGATCGTAAATATCGCCATGGTCGCCCAGCGGCACGCGGAACTTGAAACGATCGTAGATGCCGTAATGATCGACCTTGCGAATGTCGTAGTTGACACCCGAACCACGCAGCATGGGGCCTGTCACGCCGGCGTTGATGGCCAGGTCTGGGCGCAGAATACCGACGCCCTGGCAGCGCGCCATCAGAATCTCGTTGGAGCTGAGCAGGTTTTCAAACTCGTCAATAAAAGCGGGTAAACCGAGAACCACCTTCCGGGCAGCATCAAGCCAGGCTGCGGAAACGTCAACGCGGCAGCCGCCAAAGCGCATGTAATTGCACATCATGCGCGACCCGGTAAGCTCCTCGAACAGGTCGAGAATCTTTTCGCGCTCCTTGAAGGCGTACATCAGCGGTGTGCCGCTGGCGCCCATTTCCTGGATCAGAAACCCAATGGCCGAAGCGTGATTCTGGATGCGGGTCAGTTCGGCGAGGATGACGCGAATGTACTCGGCGCGTTCCGGCACTTCTTGTCCAACCAGCTTTTCAACGGCCAGGGCGTAGGCCCAGTTGTTGGTGAGCGAGCAGATATAGTCCAGCCGGTCGGTGTAAGGCATTGAAGCCAGGTAGCTGACGCCCTCGGCAATCTTTTCGTGGTTGCGATGCAAGTAGCCGAACACCGGCTTCAACCGAACGACGCGTTCACCGTCCAGCGCCAGGTCCATGCGAAAGACACCGTGCGTTGAAGGATGATGCGGCCCCATGGCCACTTCAAGCAGTTCGGCTTCGCCGTCCGGCTCCACTATCGGCGGACGGTTCCAGCCTTCCAGCTTTTCCTGGTTGATTGCTGATGGGTTCATTGTCCAGCAACCGTCCCTTCAGGGCCCGGCTGCGCCCCTTTGTGTGCCGCAGCCCTCGCCAGAACGGCATCGTGCGCCGTTGGTTCGTATTCGAAGTCGTCTGGCTCAACGTAATCGCGGCGCATCGGATGGTCCTTGAACCCGTCCCACATCAGCAGGCGGCGCAGATCCGGATGGCCAGTAAAGACAACGCCGTAAAGATCGAAAACTTCCCGCTCCTGAAACTCCGCCGACCGCCAAATGCCCGTCAACGAAGGAAGATCCACCTGGTCGACTCGATTTGCCGTGCGCATGCGGAGGGTGACGGGCCCATGCTTTTTGCTCATCGAAAAAAGGTGGTAGACCGCTTCGAGACAGCCCGGTTCAATGCGCTTGCGAGTCTCGTCGACGGTCTCCTCAACTTGTTGCTCCACGCCGTCAACGGTCTTCGTCACGGTCCGAGTCACCTTCACTTTTTCCGTGATTTCTTTATCAGGCCAATCGACGCCAGTCACGTTCGAAAGAAAGTCGAGAGCAAGTTCCGCATCGTCGCGGAGGAATTGGGCAACCCTGACAGCATGTTCAGGCGCCAGGCGAAGCGAATGCTGCGCGCTTGGGCCGGAGTTGAGAACAATCTCCACTCCCGCTCCCGGCACAGCCGCTTCAATTGCCGCTTTGATCTCCTCCACTGTTTTCATCAGCGAATCACCACCGGCACTGGCCACACGCCCTTGTTCGACGTCGGCTCCAGATCGTGCTCGCCGGGCTCTGGGACAGGAAACTCTCCCTGCGCACTGGCATCCAGGTGACGAGGCCGACCCTCTCCCGTGAGAGGTTGCTCGTCTATTTTTTCCTGCAGAGTGATAAATGCCTGAAGCAGCGCCTCAGGGCGCGGGGGACAACCGGGAATATGTACATCCACCGGGATGTACCGGTCGATGCCCTTGAGCACGTTGTAGCCCTGCTTGAACGGCCCGCCTGAGATGGCGCAGGCGCCCATTGCAATCACATATCTCGGTTCTGCCATCTGGTTATAGAGCCGCACCACCTGCGGCGCCATTTTCTTGGTCACCGTACCAGAGATGATCATCAGGTCGGCTTGTCGAGGGGAGGGGCGAAACACCTCGGCGCCGAAGCGGGCCAGGTCGTATCGCGCCATCGTCGTCGCGATCATTTCGATTGCGCAACACGCCAGCCCGAATTGCATCGGCCACACCGAGTTGCGGCGCCCCCAGTTGTACAGTTCCTCGATGGTCGTAACGAAGACGCCCTGCTTGCCCAGTTCAATCTTCAGTTTTTCCTCTACCGCCATCGTTGCTCCATTCCATTCACTCTCGAGCGTTTTCAGGCCCAGGTCAGGATGCCTTTGGCCCACGCCCATACGAGGCCTTCAATCAACATGAGAACAAACACAAGCATGGCGCCACAGGCCGCTGCGCCCAATCCCGTAAACGCCACCGCAAAAGGTAGCAGAAAGACCGCTTCAACATCGAAAATCAGAAAAATGATGGCATAAAGATAGTAGGCGGACCGATACTGCACCCAGGCATCGCCCTTTGACTCCAAACCGCACTCATAAATGGAGTTCTTGACGGCGTTTGGCTTGGCTGGCGAAAACGCCCTGGCCCACAACCACGCCAGCGCCAATGGAGCCAAGCCAAAACCCAGCGCCCCCAGGAACAATACCGTCAATGAAAAGTATGGATTTGAGGCCATGCGGGATTCAAAGCCCTTCTTCCTTAACGTACCAGTTTTGGGGCTGTATTAGCCAAGCGGATCAGGGCTTCCGGAGCCATTCAAGCCCAGATTTCCACCGTTCATCCCACCCTGTGAACCGTTGGCTACATGGTTTGTCTGCCACGATTCAACTTGTTGATCGGAAATCAGACTTGGGCGCGTGGTCCCGGCATCTGAACCGCCAGCGGACTTCAGCAGACCTGGTGAAAGCCCAGGCCCATGAGCGCTGCGGTCTTGGCGAGCGTTGCGGCCACATGACCGACTCCTACAGCACAATGGTGCGCCGGCCCCTGCTGATTCCAGGCGCTGACAAATCCCTTGGCGCCCAAGGGGAACCGATAGCGGCTGTTGGTGTTCCCAATGTGAAGGATTTCGCCGGCTACGCACTCGCCCTCGGCAACCACTAACTTGAAATGCGATTTGGAATCTTCAACCACTGAGAGCAGTGTGACAGGACCGTACTTCACGCTCATCTCCACTGACAGGCCGCGGCCGACCTTTCCGTGGTACACCATCAAGGGCCGAACCTTTGTTTTGCCCTCGGCAATAGCGATGTGGCCGGGACCGTCGTGGCCCATCAGTACCAGGTCGTCGTTAAAGTCCATGGCGTAGTACTCCGTGAACGACCCTCCCGCACCCAGCAGATCCATGATCTTCATGGCCAAGGCGTTCTTCACTTCGTATTCGCCCGCAACCGGAATGTGCCGTGCGGTCAGGAGCGATGTGCCAAGAATGATCGAGCTCATGGTGTCTTCATTGACGGCGACGCCCGAGCCCTTGTAGTAGTAGGCCATCAAATCAAGATCGTGACGTTCGACGAAGGCGTCAAGAGCGACAGACGTCCGCGCCGCCCGGCGCAATTCATCGTGCGGGCAGTCANNCTGACACTTCCGCGCAGGGCGCTGAGCTCATCCACTTCGAGCAACTCCACATGAGTGCCGAAGGCAATTGAGACCAGAGTAACATCGGTCATAATGTCGAGCATGCCGCTGTAATAGTGGCCCATTAAGCCGAGGCGCGAAGTAGCGAGCGTTGAACGAACCCTGGCCGCCGCCAGCCACTGTTCGATTTCAGTCCAGGTTGCCTCCTCATCGAGCACGCCCGTGACCTGGTGAAAAGGTATGCCAGCACGCATCAAGAGGTTTGCGATCTCGGGTACCGGGCAGGCTGAACAATAGGCAAGCCATTCGCCGGTCATGGCCGTGCGATCTTCCATGCTGTTGAACGCTTTGTAATCGATTGCGGCGGTAGGTTGCAGATTGAGCACGACGACCGGCACGCCTGCACGCTGAACAAGGGGGAGGACCGTGTTCGAAAGCGCGTAGGTGGTGACGTAAAGAAACAGTACGTCGATATCTTCGCGACGGCACTGGTGTCCTGCTTCGCTTGAACGAGCCGCGCTATCGATCAGTCCCAGGTTGACCACTTCAACGCCAGGGCGCGCCAGCCGCCCGGCCACATGAGCAACGTAATCCTGCAAACGCGCCTCGAGCCCGGCAAACTGGCTCCAATAGGCATCAAGACCGATGCCGCACAATCCTGTACGCAGAGTTCGTACGTTGCTCATGACAGCTCACAGTCCTTTGTCGGCCCTTACCAGCTGACCACCATAACGGCAAATGGCGGCAACATGACATGCCCGGCTACCGGCGTCACGCTGCGCCCCGGACCATCGCCCGTCTCCATGTCCACGGTCACCGCCTGTGCCGTGTCTGCGTCGGGCAACGCAATTTCTAGAGTGCGATTGCGTTTGTTCGTCAGCAGCAACTTGCGCCCGGCGGAGGTCACGAATGCCTGTGCCGCCACGTCGCCGGAGTCGGCAGCGGTATCCACCAGTTGATCACCTGAATGAAAAGAGTCCTTGATGAGCTTGAGCACCCAGTAGCGCGCATTCGGCTTATTCTCGGTCCAATCCATCATGCTGACGCTGGGAAATTGCGTTGGGTACCCGACCATCTGCGACATTCCGATCAGATCGATTTGCAAACGCGACAGCTCGATGAAGAGATAGGCGTAAAGCGAGCCGCAGAGATTCCAATACGCCTTGGGCGGCGCCACATCGTCTCCTGGCTTGTTGTCGGTTGGCAGAATCACGCCTAGTTCATCCAAATCAGTCTTCGTCGCTGGCGACAGGCGCTTCCGTATTGACTCGGCAAACCGGACAGTGTTCAGGAAACCTTCAGCCTGGTCAAAGAATGTGTACTGCCAGTCTTCAAGGTTCTGTTCCTTCGATGGCGAAGCATAAAAGTGATACGAGATGAAATCGAGCGGAATTCCGGCCTTGTGGTTCGCTGGATTCAGGAAATACTCGAAGTACTCCGGGTGTTGGCTGGGAGACGCCAACGCCATGCCCATGAACTTTGTGTCCGGAGACACGGCATGAATCGCACTCACGATCGCATCGTAGCGTGACGTGTACTGCTCCACAGTCATCTTGTGCTCGTACTCCACTTCGTTGAGCACTTCCCAGACCGGAAACCTGTAGTGGTAGCCCGATTCGTGATGAACCCCGTTCTCGTCCGTGAATCCGCCGTTGACGTACCAGCTCACCAGTCGCGCATAGTAGTCGCCCAACTCCTTGCCCGTCGCGTCGCGCAACTCGGTTCCTTGGGTGTAGTCCCAAACAACCCGATTTGGATCGGCGGGATAAGTCACCGGATTGTCGGTCTTGTAGAGCCAGGTCGGGCTCGTGCTGAAGTTCATCACTGTCGGATGGCCGTCAGTCGCGGCCAGAAAGTCCTTCGTCATGGGATCGAT
>PLST01000512.1 GCA_003164255.1 Acidobacteriaceae bacterium
AGGTGCCGATCTCGGTCCAGGTATTGGCGACGCCGATAATCGGCTTGTGCAGATCCTCTTTCGCAAAGCCCGACCCACGCAGATAAGAACGTGCGGCGGCCCTGCTCGGTCCCTCGGTCAACGGAATGCTTTGGCGCTTGCCTTCGATGGTCATTTGCTCTCTTCGTTCGCTAGCTACTAGCTCTTAGCTCCTAGCTTCTAGCTCGTTTGTGCTGCCGTTAAGCTCGTACCCTGAATGGGCGTTCCTTCTTCGCGATGCAATTCGCAGTTGAATGAAAAGCTAGAGGCTAGAAGCTAGCAGCTAGAAGCTGTCACTTCGCTTTCAGCCAGCTTGCTTCATCGTGCTTTGCTTCATAGGTGTCGAGGGCGGCGGCGTGGCGTAGCGTTAGTCCAATATCGTCGAGACCTTCAAGCAGGCAGAACTTGCGGAAGGGGTCGACTTCAAAGGTTGCCGAGAAACCGCGGCCGTCGGTGACTGTCTGCGCTTCAAGCGAGACGGTGAGTTGATAGTTGGGAATGGTTTTGGCGTTTGAGAGCAGCGTGGCCACCTGCTCTTCGCTGAGGCGAGCGAGCACGATGCCGTTTTTGCCGGCATTGGAGAAAAAGATGTCAGCGAATGTAGGAGCGATGACGACGCGGAATCCGAAATCAGAGAGAGCCCAGGCGGCATGCTCGCGGCTGGAGCCGCAAGCGAAGTTCTTGCCGGCAACAAGAATCTGGGTTCCCTTGTAGCGCGGGTCATTGAGAACGAACTCCGGGTCAGGATCGCCGGCCGAGTTGCGCCGCCAATCGAAAAACAGGAAGTCGCCGTAGCCGGTGCGCTCAATGCGTTTGAGGAACTGCTTGGGAATGATCTNNATCTGGTCGGTGTCGACGTTGGTGCGATCGAGCGGCGCGGCCAAAGACGTGAGTGTACGGAACGGTTCCATTAAGCAGTTACCTCCTCGGGAGCGGGTGCGTTGATGGGCCAGCTACGGACGTCGACGAAGTGGCCGGCGATGGCGGCGGCAGCAGCCATTGCGGGCGAAACCAGGTGGGTGCGTCCGCCGCGACCCTGGCGGCCTTCAAAGTTGCGGTNNTGCTGGTGGAGGCGCAGCGCTCACCAGGCGCGAGAATGTCAGGATTCATGCCCAGGCACATGGAGCATCCGGGCTCGCGCCAGTCAAAGCCGGCCTCCTTGAAGATGCGATCGAGGCCTTCCTTCTCTGCCTGCGCTTTAACAGCCTGCGAACCGGGAACGACCATGGCGCCAACGTGGCTTGAGACCTTGCGGCCGGCGGCGATGCGGGCGGCGGCGCGCAGATCTTCAATGCGGCCATTGGTGCAGGAGCCGATGAAGACGCGGTCGATTGAGATTTCAGCAAGCGGCGTGCCTGCCTTGAGGTCCATATACTCAAGCGCGCGCTCGAAGGAGTTGCGATCGCTTTCAGTTGCGGCGGCCGCAGGATCGGGCACGCTGGCCGTAACCGGAGCAACCATGCCGGGACTGGTTCCCCAGCTCACATAAGGAACGAGCGTTGCCGCATCGATGACGAGTTCGCGATCGAACTTTGCGCCGGGATCGGAAGGCAGCTTGCTCCACTCTTCGACTGCCTTATCCCACGCCGTACCCTGAGGCGCGAAGCGACGGCCCTTGAGGTACGCGAAGGTGGCCTCGTCAGGAGCGATCATGCCGGCGCGCGCGCCCGCTTCGATGCTCATGTTGCAGATGGTCATGCGGCTTTCCATGGAGAGTGAGCGGATGGCCGAACCTGCGTACTCGATGACGCAGCCAGTTGCGCCGTCAGTGCCGATCTGGCCGATGATGGCAAGGATGATGTCTTTGGCAGTGACGCCGGAGGGCAGCTCTCCCTCAACCGCGATGCGGAAGGTGCTGGGCTGGGCCTGCGGAAGAGTCTGCGTGGCAAGCACGTGCTCCACTTCGCTGGTGCCGATGCCGAAAGCGAGCGCGCCAAAGGCTCCGTGCGTGGACGTGTGCGAGTCGCCGCAGACGATGGTCATGCCGGGCTTGGTGATGCCAAGCTCGGGACCGATGACGTGAACGATTCCCTGATCGCGCGAGTTGACGTCGTAGAGCTCGATGCCGAAGTCAGCACAGTTCTGGCGCAGCGTGGCAATTTGTTTGGCAGCGATCTGGTCAACGATGTTGAGGCGCCCTTCAAGCGTGGTGGGCACGTTGTGATCGACGGTGGCGATGGAGCGATCGGGACGGCGCACCTTGCGATTGGCCAGGCGGAGCCCTTCAAAGGCCTGCGGGGAGGTGACCTCGTGGAGAAGTTGCAGGTCGATGTAGATCAGGACCGGTTCGCCTTCCGGCGCGACAACGACATGCTGATTCCAGACTTTTTCGAAGAGTGTTTTTGGTGCGGTGCTCATTGAACTCCTGTTTAGCTGCTAGCTACTAGCTGCTTGCTTGTTCCTTGCTGGTCGAAAGCCCGGGGGCAACCGTTCGAAACATCCCTCGGGGGCTAAAGCCCGCGTCCTTTTTGTTGCTTATGCGGCACGGATGAATCCGTGCCCTTTCAAAACATCGAATCACTCAGCTGGAAGCTAGCGGCTAGTAGCTTGAAGCTGGTCTTACGCGCTCACAAGCATCGTCTTGATTGTCTCTCTAACCTTGGCGCCCATTTCGGTTGTCGAGAGCACGGTGAGCTCTTGCTGGTTGCCGCGCGCGAGATCGGTGGTGCGGAAGCCGAGTTCGAGGACCTTGCGGACCGACGCTTCAATTGCGGCGGCTTCAGCTTCGAGGCCGCCGGAGTGGCGCAGGATGAGCGCACCGGTAAGGATGGCGCCGAGCGGATTGGCCAGGCCCTTGCCGGCAATATCGGGCGCGGAGCCGTGGACCGGCTCGTAGAGATTGACCTTGCCGCCGATGGTGGCCGAGGGCAACATGCCGAGCGAACCAGTAATGACGGCGGATTCGTCGCTGAGAATGTCGCCGAAGAGATTTTCGGTGAGCACCACGTCGTAGCTGCGGGGCTGATTCATCAGGTGCATGGCCATGGCGTCGACATATTGGTGTTCGACAGTTACACCGGGAAACTCCGCGGCAACTTCGTTCACGGTGGCGCGCCACATCTGCGAGACTTCAAGGACGTTTGCCTTGTCGACGCTGGTGAGCTTCTTGCGGCGGCCCTGTGCGAGTTTGAAGGCTATGCGGGCAACGCGGGCCACCTGATCGCGGGTGTAGTGCATGGTATTCCAGGCCTCGCCGGCGACCCGGTTCCACTCGCGCGGGTGACCAAAATACAGGCCGCCCAGCAGTTCACGGACAAAGAGAATATCGGTGCCGTCGATGATCTCCGGACGAAGCGGACTGGTGACCTCAAGTTCCTTGAATGCGAACGCCGGACGGAGGTTGGCAAAGCCGCCAAGCGCAGTTCGGAGCTTCAGTAGACCCACTTCGGGGCGCTCTTCGGGTGGAAGCGCGTTGAACTCGTTGCCGCCTACGGCGCCGAGCAGAACTGCGTCGGAGTCGAGCGCGGCCGCGAGCGTGTCGGCAGGCAAAGGTGTGCCGTCCCGCACAATGGCGACGCCGCCGATGCGCCTGGCGTCGAATTCGAGGGTGTGGCCGCCGAGCGAGGCGACTTCCTTGAGGACCGCAACTGCTTCGTTGGTGACTTCAGGGCCGATGCCGTCGCCGGCGGTAACTACAATCTTCAGATGCATTAGCTGATCTTTCCTTCAGGGGCTATAGCCCGCATTAAATTTTCAATCCTTGCGGCCCGGCGACCCAGAGGGTGCCCCAGCCGTGCACTTGTTACAAAACTTGCCCGAAGAGGTTTTCTTACGGGGTGTGGCTTGTGCGGCGCAGCCAAAGCCGCGCCCTTTCAAAACCAAATCAACGAAAAACTCTTCAGTCGAGCTCGGAGACTGGCTCGTGGCGGCGCTCGCGAATCTGGTCGGGGAGCAAACCGACGAGGTCCTGGTCGTAGATGTTCTTCTTGCGATCGGCCAGTGCCACAAAGCGGTAGTAGACGTGCTGCAGGTCGTCGCGGGTGAGCGCGAAGCCCATTTGCTCAAGCCGATGGCGCAGGGCCGCGCGGCCGGAGTGCTTGCCGAGAACGAGATGAGTTTTGGCGACGCCGACCAGGGCGGGCGTCATGATTTCGTAGCAGAGCGGGTTGGCGAGCATGCCGTGCTGGTGGATGCCGGACTCGTGCGCGAAGGCGTTGTCACCCACGATGGCCTTGTTGGGTGAGGGCCGGAAGGTGATGATCTGGCCGAGCACCTGGCTGGTGGGGTAAAGCTGGTCGAGCTTGATGGAGGTGGTTTGTCCATAGCGGTCGCCGCGGACGTAAAGGGCGGAGGCGATCTCTTCAAGAGCGGCGTTTCCGGCGCGCTCGCCGATGCCGTTGATGGTGCATTCCACCTGGCGCGCGCCTGCATCGATGGCGGCCAGCGAGTTGGCGACGGCAAGGCCGAGATCGTCGTGGCAGTGCGAGGAGAGGATGATTCCCTGCGCGTCAATGGCGGGAATGCGCTGACGGACTTCGCGGAACATGGCGGCATACTCTTCAGGCGTGGAGTAGCCGACGGTATCGGGCATGTTGATGGTGGTGGCTCCGGCTTCAATGGCGATACGCACCATTTCCACCAGGTAATCGCGGTCGGAGCGGGTAGCATCCTCAGGCGAAAACTCGACGTCGTCCACAAGCGAGCGGGCGAGGCGAACGGATTCACCGCAAAGCTCGAGAGCCTGAGCGCGGCTGATCTTCAATTTGTATTCGAGGTGCAGATCGCTGGAAGCGAGGAAGACATGGATGCGGGCGCGGTCAGCGAACTGCAGGGCGCGGGCGGCCATTTCAATGTCTTCGGTTTTTGCCCGGGCTAACGACGCGATGCGCGGCTTCTTCACGGCTTGCGTAATGGTGGCGATGGCCGCGAAGTCGCCCTCGGAGGCCATGGCAAAGCCGGCCTCGATGATGTCGACGCCCAGATCTTCAAGGGCGTGGGCCATGGTGAGTTTTTCCTGCGTGGTCATGCTGCAGCCCGGGGACTGCTCGCCATCGCGCAGAGTGGTGTCGAAAAAGGCTACGTGATTTGAACTCATAAACTCGCCTGTCGGGGAAGACACATCTCTTACGTTGATAGTGTCTCGCAGTGGGCGCGTATAAGGCAAAGTTATAATTCTTGGGCTAACGATTAGAATCGCTTATGATGGAAGACAGTGGTCAGTGATCAGTGGTCAGTGGTCAGTTTCTCTTCCCGGGGGCTGGCAACATTCGGATTCTGAGCCCGCAGCGCCTGATAGCGGTTTTCTGATCTCTGATCNNTTTCTGGCGGTGGCGGAGGAGCGTAGTTTTTCGCGAGCAGCAGTGCGGCTGCATCGTACGCAGCCGGCCGTGAGCCAGGTGATTCGCAAGCTGGAAGAGTCGGTGGGCGAGACACTGTTCGATCGCGCGGCGCGGGACGGGTCATTGACCGCGGCGGGGGTGTTGTTGCGCGACTACGCACAGCGGCTGCTGGCGCTCAGGCGCGAGGCCTCAAGCGCGCTGGGCGAGCTAAAGAACCTGGAGCGCGGGCACCTGCAACTGGCGGCCAACGAGTACACGTGCATGTACCTGCTGCCGGCGATCGATCAATTCCGGCGCGCGTTTCCGCACGTGAACGTGACGGTGAACCGGATGCTGGCCTCGCGGATTCCCGAAGAGCTGAGCCTGCGCACGTTTGAACTGGGCGTGGTGTCGTTTCGGCCTGACCCGGCCCAGTTCCGAACGATTGCCGTGTACGCTGACAGCCTGGCGCTGATTGTGGGACCGGAGCATCCGCTGGCGAAGGTGGAGCGGGTGTCGATTACCGACCTGGGCAGCGAGCTGTTTGTGGCCCACAACGTGACTTCGCCGCTGCGCCGCAAAGTGATTGAGGCCTTTCAGCGTTACCGGACGCCGCTGAACATGGGCATTGAACTGCCGACCATCGAAGCCATCAAGCGTTTTGTGGCGATGGGCAACGGGGTAGCGCTGGTTCCGCATCTTACTGTAGGACGCGAGTTGGAAAGTGGGGACCTAGTGAGGGTTTTTGTAGACGAGCTGGAGATTCGCCGCGTTCTGCGGCTGATTCACCGGCGCCAGGCAACTCTTTCCTATGCAGGCAAGGCATTTCTGGGCACCCTGAAGGCAATGGCTCGTACCCAGGGGCCACCGTTCTACTTTCATGTGGAGCGGGCCGGGGCGTAGAAAACTCGGCGACGGCGCCCGGAGGTTCGAAAACAGCCTGGCAAGTTGGTTCGATTTCGTAGGAGGTCTTGTCCCCACATCAGACAGGATCAATACTCTGCCCTTCCCCGGGGAAAGTGAGGTTGTCGTGGTATGCCGAAGGTGCATGTCAGAAGATATTCGTCGCTCTCATTTGCGTCCGATTGATTTACTGGTACTGCCGTTTCTCTTTGTGCCGGTGCGCTGCCGTAACTGCATGCTGCGCTCGTACCGGCATATTGTCCTGCTCCTGCTTGGACAAAAGAGGCTCGATCGCGGACTCGACGCGTCACAAAACTAACTGAACAAAGGATGTTTTCCGGTTGAACGACTTTTTGGGCGCACCTGTTGGGTGGTCCAGCTTCAAATTCCCATAAATGCCATAAGGTTTTTGGCCTGCCCAATTCCTGTCAGGGTTGGGAGGGGCGAAAAACTGTGTCTCGAACTGTCCTTCTGCCACAGTTGGGTAGATCATCGCGTGCGCCGCGATAAACAGATGCGGGCAGAGCTTGATTTGCCGAGTCCTCTGACGGACCGAGCCCGTCTGAGACTCGGGAGCATTCGGGGACTGTGGAACATTCGGGCTAAATAGGCCGATGGTGGCGGGCTATTCTGGTGGACCTCCAGTTGGCTCGTAAGCCACATCGGAAAACGCTGATTCTTCCACAGAAGTCTCTATCCCCAACTGCCTGTTGCCTGTTTCCTGCCCTTGAAGTCTCGGACCTGCGCGCGGTTTGAGGTAAAAACGCCGGATCGGGTTCACTAACGTCTATAGACTCAGAAGATTCCGAAGCTGGGGTTCCTGCCCTGACCCGGTCAGGGCATTTACAATACCGAGAGCGGGGCCCGGATCCAACCGGCGCGCCGGAATCGACTAAGCTCGTTGCCAGCCGGACGGTTGTGCAGTCGTGAGGTTCAGGACCGAATGAAGAAGATCGCCTTAATAGCAATTCTGCTGGCCGTAGGTGTGGCCGCAGGCCGCGCTCAGGAAAGCCGCCAGGACATCAGCCTCAGTGGAACGGGCATTATCGAACCGTTCATGGCTTCGTCCACCGATGTTCAGGTAAGCGCGAACCGCGCTTTCGGCGGGTTAGCGAGCTACCGTTTCATGATGACCCCCACCAGCGCCCTCGAGGCGAACTACCAGATGACGTACGAGAACAGCATTCATTACGTGATCAGCAATACCAACCATTATTTGGTGAACACACGCACCCAGGAAATCTCGGGCGCCTTCGTCAAGTCGTTCGTGTACAAAAACTTGAATCCGTTTGTCGAGGCGGGGCCGGCGGCTTTGATTTTTCTGCCGATCCGGAATTCGGGCACGACTTCGCTCGACGTGAAGCAGCAAACCGAGGTGGGCGGCCTGTACGGAGCTGGATTCGCGTATGAAATCAGCCCGAGCTTCGACATCCGGGCCGAATACCGCGCCTGGGTGGTGAAGGTGCCGACCTTTGCAGATACGCAGCTGACCACGAACCGCTGGTACAACATCAGCAACCCGGTGATTGGCGTGGCTTACCACTTCTAAAAAGCAGGGATTAGGGAACATGGATTAGGGATTAGGAAAACAGGACGGGCTTTGGCCCGTCCTGTTTTGCGTTTTGGGAGAAGTGAGCGGGAGGGCGCCGGGCGTTAGCGGACGGCTTCGCGGTAGCGGCCCAGCTCCTTGACGAGATCGCAATGGCGGGCCAGGGCCTCAAGGGCCTGCGAGCCCTCAGCCGAGGACTGAATCTGGCAGTCGACGTAGAAGATGTACTCCCATGGCTTGCCGTGGACGGGGCGGGACTCGATCTTGGTGAGGTTGGTGCCGAGGGCGGCGAGCTCGTTAAGCGCGGCGACGAGCGAGCCGGGACGGTTCTGCACGGAGAATGCGATGCTGATTTTGTTGGCTGCCGGGTCCGCCTGGGCGTCGGCCGCGCGGCGGACAAGAAAGAATCGGGTGTAGTTTTCAGGGTTGTCTTCAATGCCGGCCTCGAGAACTTCAGCGCCGTAGTACTCGGCCGCGGCCCGGCTGGCGATGGCGGCGAGAGAGCGGTCGCGCTGCTCGACCAGCTGCTTGACGCTGCCCGCCGTGTCGTAAAAAGCGAGGGCTTTCATGCCGGGGTGCCCGGCGAGAAAGCGGCGGCACTGCGCCAACGCGACAGGGTGCGAATAGACGCGATCAACGTCAGCTATGGTAACGCCTGGATTGGCGATGAGGTTATGGCGGATGCGCAGCAGCGTCTCCTGCTCGACCTTGACGTCGTTGGTCAGCAGCAGATCAAAGTGCTCAGAGACAGAACCGGCGAGGCTGTTTTCAATGGGAATGGCCGCCGCGTCTGCCTTGCCTGAGGCGAGGGTGGCAAAAACCTCGGCCGAGAGGGGACAGGGGACGATGGTTGCGCCGGGGACGAGCTTGAGAGCCGCCTCGTGGCTGAAGGAGCCGGGTTCGCCCTGGATTGCGATCTTCATGCGCTTGCTTTCGCTTTCGGAAATGGGGTGTTCAACGGCCGCTCCCTTCCGCACCATACCATACGCCCACCCTCAATTCGCCGGAATGGGCGGAGCCTCGGTTCGAGCGGTGTCGGCCTGAACCTGCAAGAGGATGGGTCCGAGCAACTCGCTCTGGTTCTCTTGCAGCCGGACAGAGACTTGCACCAGGGTCGGCTCTCTTCCATACAGCAAGGCAACGCCGCGAATCGGCTGGGCGTTTGCAACGAGCCGCGACTGGGTACCAAGTCCCTGGGTGTTCGCAGGCGTTTCAAAGGCTACAAAGTTCGTGCGCACGGCATAAAGTGTATCCGAAGGGAATGGGCCGAAGACGTACGGTACCTCTGGATCAGGCCCTTCGGCTATCACCGACTGCGCCCAGCGCTTGTAAGCAGGAAAGATGCGCGCCGCAATGCGCGCCACTTCAAACCTGCCTGACGTGTCGCCATAGGAAACTGAAGCCTGAATGACGTCGCCTGTGAAGCCATTGCCGTCTGCCGAGAACAACTCGCTGTTCTTGATCGGATTGGGGCTGACGAAAAGACTGCTGCCGCCGGAACCGTAGATGGAAAAACAGTGCCAGCCGCGCGGAGCCAGCACGCCGAAACCCTCTTTGGCTTGATAGTAGGCCAGTTTTTGAGCTGCTTCGGCGGGTACGGAGATTACCTTGCTTTCTCCCCTGGGCGGATCGATCAACCCCACCTGCCCAACGGAGCGGCAGCCGACAAAGTCAACACGCTGTGTGGGTGCTTTTGCAGCGGATTCGGAAGGCGCCGTCTGCGCAGACGCAGAGGACGCGGCAAGGAGAGACGCGGCTAGAAGTGCGTTACAGTATCGGCCAGCTAACATTCGAAGTCCCCCAAGGGGCGAACGATCCAGATCCGGCTAACAAGCGCTAAGTGCGTTCCCAGAGATCGGCGGCGACGAAAGCAAAGAAGACGGTGGCGATGACGCCGTTCATGGTGAAGAAGGCGGCGTTGAGGCGGCGCAGGTCACGCGGTGAAACGATGGAATGCTCGTAGGCGAGCAGCGCTGCCACTGCGCCGATGCCGACCCAGCCCAGGGCCGCGAAATGAAAGAGCAGGCCGAACCAGACCAGCAGGCCGAGCATGGCAAGGTGCATGAGACGCGCGGCCCAGAAAGCCCCGGCGATGCCGATGGCGCGAGGCAGGCTGTGGAGGCCGGCGGCGCGGTCGTGCTCGTAGTCCTGGCAGGCGTAGAGGACGTCGAATCCGCCGGCCCAGAGCGTGACGGCGGCGGTGAGCACGATGATGCGCGCGTCGAGCGAGCCGCGCACGGCGATCCATGCGGCGGAAGGAGCAAGGCCGAGCGCGAGACCGAGGACCAGATGCGACCAGCGAGTGATGCGCTTCATGTAGCTGTAGCTGAGCAGGACCGCGAGCACCAGCGGAGAAAGATAGAGGGTAAGGCGGTTGAGCTGGGACGAGGCGGCAACGAAGATGAGCGCCATGAGGAGCGTGAAGCCGAGAACGAACTGGCGCGAAAGCAGTCCGGCGGGAATAGCGCGGTTGCTGGTGCGGGGATTGGCGGCGTCGAGATCGGCATCGGCCCAGCGATTGAAGGCCATGGCGCAGGAGCGCGCGGCGACCATTGCAACCAGAATCCAGACGACGGTGCGCCAGGCGGGAAGGCCGTTGGCTGCCAGCAGCACCGCCGTCAGTGCAAAGGGCAGCGCGAAGATGGAGTGCTCCCACTTGATCATCTCAAGCGTGGTGCGAATTTTTGCGAGGAGACCGGGCATAGGTGATCTATCTACGAGTGTACTTGAGCAGGACTCCGGAATGAAGACGCGCGATTGGCGTTGCGGGGATGCCTCAATGCGCAAAACCCAACCACTCAGCGAAGGTGAGCAGGCCGCCGGCGACAAACAGGATGCCGAAGATGAGTTTGTTGTGGCGGGCGAGCCAGTTGGGAAGATAAATGTCGAAGTTGGGGGCGGTCTCGGGCGTATAGCGGGCGGCCAGATCGCTGAGCGGGCAACGGCAGCGATTGAAGGCGAGCACGAGACACTCAAAGAAGACAATGATTGCAAAGACCGCAGCAAGCCTGAAGTTGTGCACGCTGCCTGCAACCGGAACGGCCAGGATGCAGGCAACCAGGAAAAGCCAGACCACGGTGTGGAGAAGCTTGATGGCGACCACGACCCGGTCCTGCTGTGCAAAGAAATTCATGAGAAGAACCAGTCTACCGCTGGCTCACGAGGCGCGGGCGTGGGTATATCTTGTTGTGGAATGGATTGAGAGAAGGCGTGCGTGATGAAGAGATCGGAGATCAACCACTCAATCGGCGAGGCTGCCGCATTTTTTGCGGACAATCATTTTGTTCTGCCTCCGTACTCCGATTGGACTCCTGACGAGTGGCGGCGGCTGGGCAGCGAGGCCGAGGAGCTGCGCAGGCTCAAGCTGGGTTGGGACGTGACGGACTTTAACTCAGGAAAGTTCAGTGAGCTGGGGCTGACCTTGTTTACCCTGCGCAACGGGCCGCCGACGGGACGCGGCAAGGTGTACGCGGAGAAGATCATGTTTGTCCGTGAGAACCAGGTCACGCCGTTTCACTACCACGTGCTCAAGACCGAGGACATTATCAACCGCGGGGGCAAGGGCACGGGCAAGCTGGCGGTGCAGTTGTATAACTCCTCGCCTGAGGGCGGGCTGGCGGAGACGCCGCTGACGGTGACGTGCGACGGAATTCGGCGCAAGCTGGATGCCGGGGCAACGGTGATCCTGGGGCCGGGCGAGTCGATTACGCTGACGCCGTATCTTTACCACAAGTTCTGGGCGGTGGAGGGCGATGGGTTGATCGGCGAGGTTTCGTCAGTCAACGACGATGCAACGGACAACTACTTCCTCGATCCGCTGCCACGGTTTCCTGAGATCGAGGAAGATGAGGCGCCGGTCAGGCTGCTGTGCACGGAGATACAAGATGCAGGGATTAGGGGATTAGGGGACTAGGTTGTTAGGTTGTTGGGTTGTTGGGTTGTTAGGTTGCTAGGTTGTTAGGAGATTCAAAAAGCCCCGGAGTTTTTGCTCCGGGGCCGTTTGTTTTGCGCGTGCTATTCGGAGAGATGCGACCCTTATGGGTGCTCCGTGGTTTGGTTGGCTACCTGGAGGTCGTTCTGGACCGTGAAGACTCCGGGGACGCCGTTGGCACGAATGAACGCCGCTTCCTTGTCAGCCTGCGTATCGACTACGCCATACAGCTCGACGTGGCCGTTCTGCACCGAAATGCGGATGGGCGCGGCGGGATCGATAGCGTACCTGTTGAGCGTGGGGTAGCTGTAAACGGCGCGTGCCACGGCAAAGCGCGTTTGGTTATCGAATCCCGAAAGCGGGTCGACTTGGACGTTGTCCACCAGGTCCTTGACGCCGGGCGTGGTGGCGACAAGCGCAAGAGCCGAGTTGTAATTGGGGTAGTCGTGGGCATGCCCGCTCAGCGTAACGACGCCGTTGTTCACGTTCACTGACATGGCGTCAAACATATTGCCGTAACCAACGCGATCGTAGGTCAGCTTTTCGGAAAGCTTGCTCTGGAGCTGGCTGTCGGAAATGTTCTGGCCGGCGACCTGCACGTTGTTGCGGACCGCAGTTACGCCCCTGGTGTGCAGGGCGGTCTTGGCGGCGTCGGCCTTGTATTTATACAGGGGCACGCTTCCAGAGAGCGTGGCGAGACCGTTGTCGACGGTGACGCGCACGTCCTTGAACTGCTTCTTGTTGAGCCGTGCCTGGAGAGCCGAGGCAACCGGGCTGGCAACTGAGTTATCTGGCTGCGCCTGCGCGGCCGAAGTCTGGGCTGATGCCCGGGAGACCAGGGGAAAGCTCAAAAGGGACGCGGCGAGCATGACCGCAGCGAGCGCTTTTGGAACGGAAAGCATTGTGTGTTTCATTGGTATTCCTCCTCATTCATCTGAAGAGTCACGCGGCAGGCACGTGCTCGGGGATGCGCAGCCTGCATGCTCTTCCTCCTCCATAGACACAGCAGGAGAGGGAAAGTTTCGCAATTTTCGAGCTGAATCGGGCTGCGAAAAAGGTGAGCAGAAAAGAGAGAAAAATTACTGTAAAGAGTTTTGAATTCTGGGCAATTGCAGGGCTGGATTTGACAATCGAGTGGATCGCAGCGGGGTTTGAGAGGGCGTAATGGTCCCTTTTGCTCGTTTTTGCTACCGGAATCGGCGGGTGGCTTTTACGACCATTGAAAAAACGCCGGATTCGTCGCGGGCCACCAGCAGGGAGACATGGCGGTTGATGGCGACCTCGGCCTGGAGCAACTGCTGGCCTGTGGTGTTGACGTCCGTGGCGTAGGTAAGGGTGACGTTGCGGCCGAGCTGCTCCTCAACGATGATGCGCGAGGTGGAGTTGCCGAAGGGTCCGAGGTAGTTGGGATCGACTTTGACGGAGCCCGCGCCAAAAAGTTTTTGCACGCGGCTTGAGACGGTGGCATTGAGGGCGCCGCCGAGCAGGGCGTCGGTGGTGGGGTTGGAGAGGGCCTGTTCCTGCTGCTGGGTGTAGATGCGCTGCTGATTTTGAGTGCGGCCGAGGGCGAGCAGGGCGACGACATCGGACTCGGGCAGGGGCGGGTCACTGCGATAGGTGACGCCCATCTTGTCTGTTGTTCCGTGCAGGCTGAGGGTGATGTCGTAGTCCTCGACGCGGGCTGAGGCGCTCAAGTCGATGAGGGGCTCGATGCGGACGGGGTTGGTAAAGGAGATTTCGCCGCGCTGGAGCTCGTAACGGGTTCCGGCAATGATGGCGTTGCCCTCAGTGATGGAGATGCGGCCCTGCAGGGCGGGCGTGGCGAGGGTGCCGCGAAGGCGCAGATCGACGTCGCCGGCGAGCTTGGCAAAGGCGTTCTGGAAGTTCAGCTGCGGCGAGGAGAGAATGCGCACATCGAGACGGATATGGTTGGTGGGCGCATCGGGCGGCGTAATCGTGGTGGCGGCGCTGGCCTGCGCGGCGAGAGCAGCGAAATCGAGGTCGGGACTGACCGTGAAGCGCGTGATGAGCACGTCGCCAGAGAGAAGGAGATTGTTTTGCGGACCCTGCAAATGCAGGGATGCATCTGCCAGCGAGCTGACACCCTGCGGATAGCGAATACGGACGCCCTTGCCGGTGACCGTGAGATCGGCGTAAAGGCCGTGCTGGTAAGCGAGATAGCCGCCCACCGTGAGCGGGCCGCCGCCGCTCATGGCGGTGAGGGACTTGACCTCGAGGCGGTCCTGGCTGAACTCCAGCGAACCGTGCAATTGGCTTAGGCCGTTGGGCAGATCTTCAAAGGAGAGCGAACCGTTCTCAAAGTCGACGCGGCCCTGGAGATTGGGATTGCGGAGAGGGCCGTGAGCTTCAACCTGGAAGGTGCTTGTACCTCCGGCGGTGAGGTCGGGATCCATGGTCTCGGCGAGCTTGAGGTTGACGGAGCCGCTTGCCGCCAGATCGAGACGCTGCGTGCCGTTGAGGGCCAGGCTGCCCTGGGCGCGGAGATCGGTGTCTTCTCCCGTGACGTGAAGCGGGTCCATCTGGATGCGATCGTTGGCGAGCGTAGCGTGCGCGCCGCCCTCGCTTTTGAGATGAACGCCGGCGATGGTGGCTTCAATCTGCTGGATGCGGGCTTCGCCGCGCAGTTGCTCGGGATGGGCGAGCGGGCCATCGACGGTGACGATGCCGGCCAGTGCCGATTGGCCGCTGAAGGCGGAGACGTGGGCAAGCTTGAGAAGCGAGTCGATGTTGAATCCGGAGAATTCGAGGCGGGCCTGGGTCTGATAGTCGGGTTTGAGCGCCGTGAGACCATGCACGGTCAGCTCGGTGGCATCCAGCCGCGTGGTCATGTCGTACGTGAGGGCATGGTTGGCGGTGTGCGCGACGAGTTGTAGCGCGCCGATTGGCTCGCTGCCGAGAGCGAGATTGTTGAGCGTGGCGTTGCCCTCGAGTTCCGGATCGTCAAACGTTCCCGAGCCGTGCAGGTCAAAGGTAAGCGAACCCGTGGCGGACCAGTCCTGTTGTTTGATCCAGCCGATTTTGGAGACATCGAGGCTGGCGGCCTTGGCGTTAACCGAGAAGCGCTTCGAATTGAGGTCGTAGCTGCCTGTGGCTGCAATGTTGCCGGCGGCCTCGTCGATGGCGATGGAGGAGAGTTTGATCTGGGAATTGTCGACCGTTCCCTGGGCGCGGATGCGCGAGACAGGTTCACCGTAAATGACGCCATCGGCCAACTGCGCCCAGCCGGAACCGTCGAGGGTACGAAGGGGACCGTCGGCCTGAAATTGCGTATCGATGACGCCGCTGAGGGGGAGCTTTTCAACCAGGAACGGCTGAATGTCGGCGACGGCGACTTTGGCTGCCTCGACGTGAGCATGGAGGACGGAGTTCTCGTCGAAGGCCGGAAGTTTGGCGGAGGCGTCGGGAGCCGCGGCCAGTGAGCCACTCAAGGTAACGCGGGTGTCGCCTCGCAGCAGCATCGCGTGGGCGATTTCGATGCGCGTGGCTGTGTAGCTGCCCGTGGCGTCTACCGAATCGAGGTGAACGGACGGGGGCTGGGCAGTCGCGACCTTCTCGCTGGTTGACGGCATTTCGAGATTGAGCTCGGATGCCTTTAGATTGCCGGTGAGGTGGGGATTTGCGAGCGAACCAGTCCAGGATCCATTGAAGTCAGCCTGCCCGGCGAGAGCGACGGGCAGGGCGGCGGTTCCGGTTTTGCCGTTACGCCTGAGGCCGAGGGAGCGCAACACGGTGTCAAATTCGCCGAGGTTGTGGGAATGGACGTCGACGGTGATGGCGGTGTGGCTGTCGAGCGGATAGGCGCCGAGGCTGCCGTGGGCCGTGAGTTGGCTGGCCGGGAGATTCACTTCAAGCTTGCGGAGATCGACTCCGCCATCGCGCTGCGTATAGGTGGCGTCGATTGCGCCTGACGCCGGGACTTCACCCGCCGGAGTCTGCGTGGGAGCGTACAGGCCGAGGTTTGCGGCAACGGAGACGGTGCGCACGTCGCCGTTGGACCAGGTTGCGACGGCCGGGCCATTCACAAGCGCGCCGATGCCGAGACGCTGGAAGGGCGGCTGGCTGACCATGTCGAGGATGGCATCGAGCGTAACGTTCTTGAACTGGGCTGTGACTTTGCCGTTGATCGGAAGGGCGATTTGTTGCGGGGGAGCCGGCTTGCGGCTGGAAGGCGCGTGCGCGGCCTGCATGACGGCCTCGCCGGGTACCAGAGGCAGCCATGGACTGAGATCGACCACCCCTTCCATCTGNNACACCAGTCCCAATGTAGGAACCATTGTCCACACGAACATTGCCGTCGGCGCGGAATTCGCCCGCCTGTCCGGCGCCGTTGAGATCGACGTGGGCGATGCCTTCCGGTGCACAGGGATAACCGGTGACCGGATCGAGCAGGCGCATGTCAAAATCGCCCACGGCCCTGGCCTGCCACTGGGGACGGGTGAAGTTCTGGAGTGCGCCAGAGAGATCGAGGGTGTGAGTGGCGCCGTCAACGGCATGCGAAACGAGACGAAGCGAACTGAGCGTTGCCGATGAGCGGGTGAGATCGAGCGAGGCCTGAAAGTAGCCGTGGACTGGCTTTGGCGACGACTTTGTTTTGCTGATTTCAGCGCCGCGGAGCAGGCTGAGGTCAGTTGCGCCTGCCTGGATGCGATAGGTTTCAGGTACGCCTTTGGCGCCGGGAATGTAGCTGAGGAGAAGGGAGAGATCGTTGGCCTGAAAGTCGAGAGGCTGATGACGGTTCTGAGCATCGAACGCGGCGGCACGGTTGTCGTAGTCGACCACGCCTTGCTCGACGGCGATGTGGCCGGCCTGGAGATCGAAGAAGGTGTTGAGGTTCTGAGTGCCTGTGGCTGCAGGCGTGCTGGGGTGCGGCTGATTGGTTGAACCGTCAGTGTAGACGATGAGATGCACGGCGGGATGGTCGATCTCGAGTTCGCGCAGGTTGACCGTCGGGCTCCAGAAACCGAGAAGACTGACGCTTGCGCGGAGATGGCCGACGCGGGCGTAGGGAGCTTCATCGGCGGCCTCAGTGCCGTGAATGACGAGTCCCGAGGCTTCCGCTTCAAGCGCGAGAAGACGCCAGTGGAAGCTGGCGACCTCGACACGGCCGCCCGTGGCCTTTTCGAGCTCGGCGATCAACCGGCGGCGGGCGATGTCTTCAAACTGCGCCGAGCTCATCCAGACGTAAAGGCCNNNGCTGGCCTGTGGGACGCCTGGCGCAGTTTCCTGAGCGCCAGTGGATTGTAGGTCGGGATCGAGCACTTCAACGTCGCCCTGTTTGCGCAGGTTGGTGAGCCACTCGTCGAAGAGCACGTTAACCTGCTGCTGCAGAAGAATCTCCTCGATGCGCGGCGAGACCTTCTCAAGCGAAGGAACTGCTTCTCCTGGCAGGTAGAGCGGCAGAAGCGTGTCGTGGTAGTAGGTTTCAATGTCCTGCGGGGCGATGTGGATGCCGGGCCGGAAGCGCTCCTCAATGAAACGGAGAATCTCAAGGCGGTAGCGCAGGTAAGCTTCAACGCGCTCGGTGGTGAGATCGTGCGCGGAGAGGAAACTTTTCCAACCGTCGTCGGAGGCGCAGTTTTCGCGAACGCAGGCGGGGAGTTCCTTGCGGATCTCGGCGAGGCGTATGGCGACTTCGCTGGACTTGGGCTCGGCGGCCTGCTCGTCTTCCCGGCGAATCTGCTGCTCAATCAGAGTGCGGCTGATGAGCTGGTCGAGCGCAGCCGTGCGCGTGAGCGCGCTCATGCCTCCACGGACAGGATCGAGAACCGAGAGGCGAATCTCTTCGTCGATGTCGCTGGAGAGGATGACGTGACGGTTGACGACCGCTTCAACACGGTCAACGACCACGGAAGAAGCCGCGGGCAGGGCCTGGACGAGAACCGGATAGATTGCGAGGCAGGCGAAAAGGACGGCAGCAAGGCGCATGCCGGTACCGCTCGCAACATCTCTGCCTGCGGCACTGGACGCGCGCCGTTCACTCGCGCTCAAGTGACTTCGGCCGGGGCGCGAGAGGTTCATCCGGATTAGACGTCGAATGCGCATCAGAAGCTCTGCCCCAGGCTGAAGAAGAAGTTGAAGTGAGTTGCTTCGCCGACGTGCGGATTGCTGTACGGATCGGAGAGCGAGTAGTTGATGTTGACCGGGTAGATGGGCGTATTGAGGTTGTAACTGAAATCCAAACGGATGGGTCCGACGGGAGTATGGTAGCGCAGGCCGATTCCGGGTGTGTGCGAGAAGTAGTTGAAGCTGCAGATTCCCTGATGGCCGGTGGAGGTGACGGGACCGTTGGTGGGGCCGCTTGGGCTGGGGGGATTCTGGGCTGAGCCAGGCGTTAGAGTCTTGCACGCATTGCGATTGGGCTGATTGAAATGCAGAAAGCTGGCCCACGCATCACCGGCATTGGTGAACACGTTGCCCATATCGTGAAAGAGGACGAAGCTGACAGTGTCGCCGAGCCAGGGAAGCGTGGGCGGAGGCAGGCGCAACTCCGTGGTGTTGACCAGCGCGCCGGCTCCGCCGATGGGAAAGCCGGTTTCAGGATCGCGCGGGCCGGCGCCATTGAAGGAGAAGCCGCGCAGCGAGGTGGGACCACCGGAGTAGAGACGCTCGGGCAGTGGAATGAGCTCGCTCGACCCGGTGCCGAAGGCGCGCACCTGGCCGTAACGCGTGTTGCGGGCCAGCACAAAGCGATTTTTGTCGAAGCCGTAATAGCTGGAGTTGGAAAGATCGAGCCTGTTGAATTGCGCCTCGGAGCCGAGCTGGTGAACGGAGAGAAATTCCTGAAAGCTGGTGTAGGTTCCGCGGTGCGCGTCGAGCGGAGAATCGCGCGTGTCGCGAATCCAGGTGACGCCGGGTCCGGCGACGCGGACTGCGGTAGCCAGCTCCTGGATTTCGCCGGGATAGACCTGCAGGCTGCTGTCGGAGACCTTGACGCGGCGGAAGTCGTACTCGTAAATAAAGGTGTTGGCCTTGGACAGCCAAGTGCCCGGCGTTTGAAAGCTCTGGGTGAGGCGAAACCCAGCTTCAAGCCGCGAGGCGACGTAGGTGGTGACGTCCTGGCTGTTGGCGTAGCCGCCGGAGAAGGTGATGCCGAAGTTGCGATTGCCCTCAAAATGTGGAGCCTGGAAGAGCAGATCGATCTTTTGTTCGAGCAGGCCGTAGGTCCCCTGCAGTGAAGCGGACTGCTCCCGGCCGAATAGGTTGTTGCGGGTAAGGTCGGCAAGCACACGCGGGCTGATTCCGGTTTTTCCGTTGGGGTTGCAGGCAACGCCACCTGCGGTTGCGCCGGCGCAGTTGTTCTGCGGCGTTCCGGTCTGTGCCTCAAAGCCGAAGCCGTAGGTGAGCGCCCAACGGCGGGCTTCAACGGCCTGCAGGAGGATGGTCTTGCGGGTTGCTCCGCCGGTGGGGTTCTGGATCGCGGCGTCCACCTCATTGAAGAGCGCCAGCTCGTAGAGATTGCTTTGCGTGTTGAGCAGTGCGGTCTGATCGAGCGGATCGCCGGCGTGCAGCGTGATGGCGCGCTGGACCACACCAGGCCGCGTGTAATGAAGGCCGGTGACGAGCACATTGCGCACAAAGATCTGCGGGCCCTCATTGATGTGAAAGGCGACGTCGACCTTGCTGGGGTCGTTGGGTTCCTGCTGCTGCGCCACTTCGACGCTCACCTGCTCGAAGCCGCGGCTCAGGTACTCAGTAAGCAGGGCATCGCGGTCGCCGGAAAGGTTCTGCGGCGAGAGCAACTGTCCGGCAGCGGTATTGAGCAGAGGCGTGAGTTTGGCAGCTTCAACGTGGTCGTTGCCTTCCATGCGTACCGCGCCGACGCGGAGCTGATCTCCTTCATCAATGCGGTAGGTGACGGCCAAGGGAGCGGTGGCGGAAACACGCTGTGCTGCCCCTTCAGGCTTTACGGGCGCAGCATTGTCAACGGCACTGGTTTCAGGCGTGCTGGTTTCAGGCGTGATTTTTATTTTGGAGAAGCCGTTGTTCCGGTAGAGCGACTCCAGCGTGGCTACGTCAGCAGCCACCAGGGCCTGCGAGTAAATGCCGTGGCGATCGAGGGTATCGGCGGCACGGACCCCAAGCAGTTCCTTGAGCGTGGCGGAGTCGAAGTAATGATTGCCGGTAACGGAGACGGCCTGCACGCGGCGGCGCTCGCCCAACTGCACATTGAAGACGATGACGACTTCGCCGTCGCCGGGGGTGCGTTGCTCGTGACTCACCTTGACATCAAAATAGCCGAGCTGCTGATAGTAGTCCCGCAAGCGGCGATTGCCCTCGTTGAGCAGATCCTCGTCGACGCTTCCCTCCTGATAGACGGGAATGATGCGCTTGATGCGCTCCGGGCCGATGTTTGCGCCCTGCACAAGGACTTTGACCACCGGCCCCCGAGTGGCCGTGAAGCCGTAGTCGACGGTTTTTGAGGCGGGATCGTATTGCGCGGAGACGATCTTGATTTCAGCTTCCATGCGATCTTCACCCTGGTAGTGTTTGAGCACTCCGGATAGGGCACGGCTGCCGGTGTCGTGATCCACGTGAGCGCCTGTTCTCAAGTGGGCATAATGGCGGAACTCCGACAGGCTCATGCCGGGGTCGCCGGAAACCTGGACCTTGCCCACGCGCGCCTGCACGCCTGAGACCGCCGCGAACGAGATGTCGACGAGTTGCTGATCGGGGTGCCGGGTGAGGGTGGGCGTAATCACCGGTTCGTGGAAGCCGTTCTCGGCCATGGTCTGGCGCATCTGCTCAAGGGCGTTGGACAGCTTGGCCTGGGTAAAACGTGTGCCTGGAGAGAGCTGGCTGGAACGAAGCAGCTGCGCGTTCATGGTGCCGCCCTTGGCCCCGTCGACCCCCACCCAACCAATAAACATGCGCGGCGTTCCGCGAAAGACCAGGTCAACGCCAGCACCGTCCGGCTGGGCCTCAACCTGAATGTTGTCGTAAAGGCCGGTGGCATAGAGCTGGCGCAGGCTTTCGCTCACGTTTTCAGCGCTGAAGGGCTGGCCTTCCATTTGAGGGAGATGACCGGAGAGTGGGGCAAGCCGGTCTGCGCTGACGCCCTCGAAGGAAATATGGCCCACGGTCTGGCCCTGAAACTGTCTGCCCGCCTGGCTGTGAAGCTGGGCAGAGGATTCGGCCGCGGAACCGGGTGCTGAAGCCTGAGACCAGGAGAAAAGTGCGGCCGGGGGCGCGAAGACAAGGGCGCACGCGAGCAGCAACCTGTACGTCACCACCCCGTAACTGCAGAACTCCCCTGCCGGCTCTCTCCGCAAGACCATCTCTCCCAAAAAGCGCGAGGCAATGCCTCGTATGCGCAACAGTGGATCCACGCGCAAAATTCCATCCGGGTCCCGCTCCGGTCTTTCTGCCGAAGCTCCGGCCTTTGGGTTTCTACCCGTTCCCCTTATACTAGCGATTACAGGACCCTTGCGCTGTAGCGCCCAGTTTCAAGAGCGGTTCCCCCTAGGAAACTCATGCCCCGTTCACGGATCCCCGCCGAGCAGCCGGACAACACGACTTCTGGTGAGGACGCGCAGGCGCCCAAACCCGCTCAGGCGACAACGCGGGTGGCGTATGCGAGGACTGCAACGCCGGATCCGGTCGAGGCGGAGGCGCTGGCGAAGGCCCAGGCCGGCGACCATCATGCTTTTGCCCATCTCTACTCGTTGCACAAAAGGCGCATCTATTCGTTATGCCTCCGTATGGTGGGCAACATCGCCGAGGCAGAGGATCTGACCCAGGAGGCGTTTCTTCAACTGCACCGCAAGATCGCGACGTTCCGTGGCGACTCGGCGTTTTCAACCTGGCTGCACCGGCTGGCGGTGAACGTGGTTCTGATGCAGTTGCGCAAGAAGGGTTTGAGCCTGATCTCGCTGGACGAGGCGATGGAGCCCGTACCGGACGAGGGCCCCGGACGCAGCTTTGGCGCGCCCGACCTGAGGCTGAGCGGGAGTATCGACCGGCTGGCGCTGGAGCGGGCGGTGGCGGATTTACCTGCCGGTTACCGGCTGATTTTTATCCTTCACGACGTGGAGGGCTATGAGCATAATGAAATTGCCTCCATGCTCGAGTGTTCGATCGGCAACAGCAAGTCTCAACTGCACAAGGCCCGGCTGAGGCTGCGGGATGCCCTGCGCGCGCAATCCAGGAAGGAGGCGCAGCCATGAGCGACGACCCCGGCAAGATGAGTTGTGCCGAGTTCCAGGCGCAGCTGCCCGAGCTGATCGGCTCTGGCGCCAATGCGGCCGATCACCCGCACATCAGGAACTGCGAACTGTGCCGCTCGCTGCTGGCCGACCTTGAGACCATCGCCGAAGCTGCCCGCCAGCTGTTCCCCGTGGTAGAACCGCCAGACGACTTGTGGGCGCAAATCGAGTCGAAGATCAAGAACGAAGAAGGCGGCTAGGGGAACAACGAGAGCAACGGCGTGGCCAAGCCAGCTCCTTCAAGGTAATTCCTTGTCGAACAGCCTCGCGGGCGCGAGCCTGCTAAGAACCACCCCCCCTGCATCCTCGGACTCGTTTCCGGCCCTCTCGGCAACCCTTCCTCCCGAAGTCCAGCGAGGGCCGTTGCCCCCTCACCTTCGAGCCGGTTTAGCCGATAGACCCATCGAGCGGTGAATCGCATCCAATGAATGCAGGGAAAGACCCGTGGACAGAAAAGGATGCATGGGAGACGGACGGACGGCCGGAGGTAGGCGGCGAAACATGAATGGCGCCTCTAAACTCCTTTTATTGAATGAATTAAAGGCCATTCCAGGTCTGACACGGGCGGATTTGCAGCAAGAAGTGCCGGTAAATCGTGACAAATGCACCGAAGCCCTTCACGCGGGGTGGGGAACCAGGCCGGCTGGCGGGGCGTAAGACATAGGGCGCAGGC
>PLST01000010.1:0-2461 GCA_003164255.1 Acidobacteriaceae bacterium
GACGAACAGATCAGCGGCGCCGATATACGTTCGTCAATTGCGGTCAAACCAGAGGTTGCTCCTGAATGCCTGGATGGAAGCGGACCTCGACGAGATAATGCGCTGAGAGTCGGGTGGGCGGTAGTTATCACAGCGCGAATGCGAAACATCCGTAACTAGCCACTCGATTCAAGCATGGCCTTTCTGCTCGAGAATTACTCGCGTGCGCCGTGCTGGCGCAACAGTTCTGCAATCTCTTTGTTCTGGCTAACTGAGAGAGGAGTTGGGAAAGGACCGCCGTCGGGATATCTGAGGCTCGGGTTTGCCCCAGCGTCGAGTAAAGCCCTGGCCACGTCATCGTGGCGAAGTTCCACAGCGTGGTAGAGCGCGGCGCCATGAGCAGCGTTGACATCAGCCTTGGCAGCCAGGAGGGCCTGGAGGATGTCCAAGTGACCTTCGAATGCAGCCGATGCGAGGGCAGTTTCGCCGCCCGAATAGGCTGAAGCGCTTACGGTGTTCACCTTAGCTCCCTGGGAGAGCAGGAACCGTACCATTTCCAGGTTGCCTTTTCCGGCAGCCATGCTCAGCGGTGTGCCTGCGCAAGTGGAGTTCACATCGGCGCCTGCCGATAGCAGAGCTCGAACGAGTTCAAGATTCCGCAACGTCGCGGCTTCCATCAACGGCGTTGGACGATTCGCACATGTCCTCACGTCGGCCTTGGCAGCGAGCAAGGCCTGAACGGTCTCGAGATAACCGCCCCTCGTAGCGACATCAAGAGCGGTATCTTCATTGCCGTCACTATCCCTGTGATTCACGCTGGCCCCTGCAGCAATCAAGGTCTTTACGACTTCGAGCTTACCGCCCACTGAAGCCAATTCCAGCGCAGTTTGACCGTAATAGCAGGTGCTGTTGACATCTGCCCGAGCTTCAATGAGAGCTTTAACCGCGCCTGCATTGCCACCTTTGGCTGCGAAGTGAAGCATCGTGCAGCCCCAGAGGTAGGCGTGGCTAGGACTGAAACTGGTGCAGTATTGCCCTTTGCACTCACTGGGCCAAGATGGAATGGAATCTTTTTTGTTGATGTCCGGGTCCGTTCCGCCACCAGCAATGAGCAGCGCTTGAACCGTATCAGGTGGGTACGCCTCACCCCCTACGGCTGCTCTCAGCGCCTGATGAAGTTCGTCTCTACTGGGCTTTTTAGCGCCGGCATCGACCAAGGCCCTGGCAGTCTCGGTGTGCCCCTTCCATGCAGCAGCCAGCAGCAGCGTGTAGTAGGTGCCAGCGGTCTCGCCGGGCACCGTTGTGTTCAGGTCGGCTTTGGCTGCGATGAGCGCTTGTACTACCTGCAGGTGACCTTGTTCCGAAGCTAATGCAAGGGCGGTCCTTCCCTTGTCATTGCGGGCGTTCACGTTGGCTCCCGCCGCAAGCAGGGTCTGAACCACATCCAGGTGGCCGGTCCAAGATGCTGCCGTCAACGCCGTACGGCCAGTGCACTCCTCATTGGTGGGCCAATGGTTGTCCGGGTTGCATTTAGGTTCCGGAGCATTCACGTCGACTCCTTTGACAAGGAGTGCTTTCACGCGAGCCAAGTGGCCGGCCGCAGCAGCCTGGAAGAGGTTCTCGGTGTCCCGGTGGCACCCCGCCAAGAGAGCGGCAGCTATCAGTAGCACGACAGTTCGACGCCGGTTCCTCAAACAAGCCATATTCAATGAGAATTCCTGGTCGCTTTTCGACGCATTCAGTCGAAAACCGAGCGGTAAGCGAGCCGATTTTCGAAATCGCCAAGCCAAGTTCGTGCACTCCAGGATTCTTGAAACGGATTCAGTAGGAGTATACGTCAAATTCCCGCTACCCGGGCCTTGGACTCTTGGCGACACGGGCGTGTAGCTCACTTCCGCAATTGGTCCGCAACGCGTGGTCAAGCGCAGCGCTACGTTTCACCTGCACCCCGTACGCGGCACAGTCCATGTACAACCTAAATCCCACCCAGGAGATGTTGATTCATGAGCAGCCTGACAGTGAAAGCCCTGCACCGCGAGTTCTTCTACAACGGAACCCGCATCCCCGATCCCGCACCCAACTTGACCGTCGAACAAGTGAGAGAATTGCTATTTAAGAAAACACCAGTCANNTATCAAGCATCATTTCGTTTGTTTTGGTTCTTGCCTTTGTTTTGGCAACTCAGAAATGAGTTGCCTGTGCAAAGAATGTACAAGCTGATTTCAACTCCGAGCTTGGCCTACCGCCATCAAGTTGTCGACCACGACGGCCTGCCAGTGATTGCACTGACTCTTTTCGCACACGATCAGCAGATGTCGCTGTCTGAGTCGTCTGTGCCGATGTACCTTCGTGAAATCATCTTACTTGCCAACTGGGCGAGCAGTGATCAGGTTGCCTTGGCGAATGGCTGGACACTCTTTGGCAGTCCACAAGAGGTACGCGCACTGCTGCGCGAGTATCTGACGGTTGGATCGCATTGTAA
>PLST01000010.1:2542-5889 GCA_003164255.1 Acidobacteriaceae bacterium
TATCAGAGAACTATTTCCGTTTCATTCAGCAGGAGTGGAAGCCACAAACAATTGATGACCCAGAGCTCCCGCACATAGTTCAGGAGGCTGGCAAGCGTTTTGGCTGGAAGCTGCGGGAACTCTGCGTGAGCCGAACCTTGTTTGAATCAGGCGTGCGGATTTCGGAAGCCGTCGGGCTGACTGCGCTTGATTGGGCCCAGGGCGGCTTTCGCAACGTCTTGCAAAGTCGAAATAAAGGCAGCTTCGGTCTGAGAACCAAGACCATCATGATTTCAAATCCAACCACGAAGCTATACCGACGCTACTTCGATGATGCGATGAACGGCCGAGCAGCAGTGGATCCACAACGGCTGCGAGTCAGCAATCTCACAACGCTCTACAGGGGAAATCCACAGAGTTTGGAGAACGTCTCTCTGTTTCTCACCGAACAAGGCGCACCCCTGACGGCGAAGCTATTTCGGGATCAATACTGGAAGCCGGCACTGATGGCATCTGGAATTGATGCAGATCCGCACCAGGCCCGTCATTGGTTCGTAACAAATGCATTGAGGAATATCGATCGAACAGCCAAAGATGAAGCATCTCGGTCCCGGTTTCGTCAGGAGCTGATTCGATACATGGCGTGGAATTCAGGGGAACGCACCTTGCGTTCGTACGACCATCTGAAGCGGGAGGTCGATTTTCAAAGCCGGCTTCAAACGATTCATAAGGAAATGCGACGACGGGAGCGCCATAGCCTGGCGCCAGGCGCTTTTTCTGGCTCTCAATCGACAGCCTCCGCGACAGCCATCGCGGAGCGGAGCAATGAAGATTTGTGAGCGGTATGTGAACGACATCTTGTGGCAGTAGATATGGTGCGGCATTCTTGAGTCATGGGACACTACAAGGAAGAAGATCTATCGCGGTGGCGTGGTTATGTATCGGAGCAGGTGGCTAGCGGCAAGAGCGTAGCGGCATTCTGTCGTGAACGCGGCCTGCCAGTTTGGCAGTTCTACGAGTGGAAGAAGCGCTTGTGTAAGCTCGACACTGCGGCGTTTGTCGCAGTTGAAGTTTCGAGAGCAGAAGCGCCTGTGCCGCAGGGTCCACACACGGTGCAGATGTCGGGGATCGAGCTACGCCATCGCCGCGGCTGGAGCTTGATCGTGGAGCCTGGGTTTGATACGGGTCACCTGCGCCTTCTGCTGTCTGTTCTGGAGATGGAGTCGTGATCGGCTTGCCGAGTTTGCATGCGCTGGATGGCGCACCGGGCCCGCGGATCTGGCTTGCGGCAGAGGCGGCCGATATGCGGTGCGGCTTCGATCGGCTAGCCGAGCGCGTGCAGTCGGTGATCGGTGAAGATCCTCTCAGTGGCCATCTATTTCTCTTCCGCTCGCGCCATGGCAACCGCTTGAAGATCCTGACCTGGGACCGCGACGGTTATGTTCTGTGGTACAAGCGGCTTGAGGTTGGAGTGTTTAAGCTTCCTCGTATTGCGCCTGGCGCAGGTTCGGTTGAGTTGCGTGCGAGCGAGTTGGCGATGCTGTTGGATGGTATCGACATGGCGAAGTTGAAGCGTGTTCCCCGCTATGAACGGCCAGCGCAAAGTGGTGTGAAACGCGCAGAGAAAGTAGTTGCCTGACGCGACCTGCGGTGCATGTCCTGCGTCTAACTTACTAAGTGGCTCCCTTCTCGTCTAACTCGACTGAACTGCCCAGCGACAAGGAAACGCTACAGGCGATGGTGCTGGTGTTACAGCAAGAATGCGATCAGCAGAAGCAACGCGCCGAAGCCCACGGCAAGCAGGCCGCAGAGTTACAGGTTGAGTTGCTTCGTGTGAAGCTGGAGTTGGAGCGCTACAAGAAGTGGTATTACGGCCCTCGCGCGGACCGGTTGCAGTCTGACCAGGACGTCGCGCAGATGTTGCTGAACTTCGCCGAGGAACTGGACTGCAAACCCATTCACGCAGAAGATCTTCCTGCTGCGGCAGAGCCCGCCGAAGAACTGCGTCGTGTGAAGCGCCGCAAGGGACGGCGCAATCTGGCCAACTTCGAGAATCTTCCTGTTACCACGCATGTCTACGAGTTGAGCGAAGCAGAACGGGCTTGCCCTTGCTGTGGCCTAACGCGTAAAGAGATCGGCGCCGATGAAAGCTGGCAGGTGGAGTATCTGCCCGGCCACTTCGAACGCATCCATCATGTGCGCAAGAAGTATGCCTGCACAAGCTGCGAGACGAACGGCGAAAATCCCAGCATCCATACGGCTAAGAAGCCGGAGACGGCGATCAACAAAGGGCTTGCCGGTCCGGGGTTGCTGGCTTATATCGTAACCAGCAAATTTAGTGATTACCTCCCACTTTACAGGCTTGAAGACATCTTCGCGCGGCAGGGCTTCGAAATCTCGCGGGCCACGCAGTCGGTGTGGTGTGGCGATGTGGTGGACTTCGTTGAGCCGCTCTATCATCTGATGGCGGATCGCGTGCGTGCTTCGCATGTGGTGGCTACCGATGACACCGTCATGCCCATGCAGAGCAAAGACAAGACGGCGAATGCGCGCATGTGGGTTTACGTCGGCGACGAGGCGCAGCCGTACAACGTCTTCGACTTCACAATGGATCGCGGCCGCGATGGTCCCAAGCGTTTTCTGAAAGATTACAACCAGATACTTCTTGCTGATGGCTACGCTGGCTACAACGGCGTTGTAGTTGGCAATGCGATCACGCGTGCAGGCTGTTGGGCGCACGCAAGGAGGAAGATCGTTGAAGCAGAGAAGTCCGCTCCCGAGATCGCCAAGGAGGCGGTCGAGCAAGTGCGTGCGCTGTATGCTGTCGAGCGGCAGGGCAAAGAGGCTTCTGTCGAAGTGCGCCTGAGGCTGCGTCGTGAGCGGTCTGCGCCGCTACTGGCGGAGTTGCATGATCGGCTTCTTCAGTGGAAGCAGCAGTTGCTGCCCAAGCATCCCATGGCCGAGGCGATCAACTATGCCCTGGGCCAGTGGCAGGAGCTGAACGTCTTCTCGACCGATGGCGCGGTGCCCATCGATAACAATGTGAGTGAAAGAGAGATGAAGCGCATCGTGCTCAACCGCAAGAACTCGCTCTTCGTGGGCAATGCGCGTGGTGGAAGAACCTCTGCCATCCTGTCCAGCTTGACCAGCACATGCCGCCGACATGACGTGGATCCGCAACTCTATCTCACGCAGTTGCTGATCAACCTTCCGACCTTGTCCATCAGCCAACTGCCCCAGTGGTTGCCCGACCAGTGGAAGAAACTTCACGCCGCGCGCATCGCCACCATGCAGAATCCCGCATCGTATACCAAATAGAGCATGGGGTTCAGATAGCGCTCACGAAGATTTGGCCTTTCTTCTTGGAG